>JAZUNA010000055.1:0-34972 GCA_045603905.1 Oxalobacter sp.
TTTGACGAATACGTTCTTTCCCTATTTCACGTGCTTTAGCTTCAGCATTCATTTTTTCTTCTTCACTTAGAATCTTACTATTATTTGCTTTTTCTTTTTTTATTAAAGGAGTATTTTTTGTTAAGGTAATAAAATCAGGAGAAGTAAGCACAGATTTCATAAAATTTTTTAAAGCTGTTTTATAGAGAAAAACAGCTTGTGTACAGGCAGCTTCTCCTATAGGAATACTATAAAAATTAGTTTTTTCTTCTATAGTCATAGTGTTGCCATTAGAAGAGAAAAAAGTCATTTGAATAATCCAAGAGCCTTTTTCTGTTTCGAAATCAATTCTATTTAATTGAGCAGAAATCGTAACTGGAGAATGAGAGTCATAACGATTTGCTTGAGATAATTCATCGATAAGTGCGTAACGAATTGTGTCAGCAAAAGTCCAATTATTAGGAGCTTGTACAATGGCTAAGTTTTGACAGGTCAATTCTTTACGGAAACTGGCATCAGAAAAGTTTCCGATATTAATCGGTATTTCTATTGTATTGCGAATAGCTAAAGCTATTTCTTGTTCAGGAGTATATTGAGGAAGTGTTTTAAAAATAGTGCAACCTGCACCAATGATTGAAAGGAGCAGTATGGCAATTATTTTTTTCATAAATTTTTCCTTAAAACAAGCATATATAGCATTTTAGACAATCATCATTTTTTAGATGAAAGAGAGTGAATAAAAGGTTGCTTTCTCATGCTAAATTCGCAACCGCAATATGTTTGATTATAGAATTTGTTTTCTGAAAGCAAAATTCGTCGACGTTCTGTCAATCCATCTTTTCTCCAATTTTTTTCCCAGAAAGAAACATCTCGTACTTGATTAGCAGCCCAATGTCCTGCATTGGCAATTTGTTCTAGGCTTTTCCAACGTGATGAGGCTAAAGTTGTTGCAAAACGAGAAAATCCTTTGCTTTTTGCTAAACGAGCAGTTTCAAGTAACCTCATTTTGAAACATTCCAAACAGCGTGTACTACGTTCTGGCAAATTTTCATGTCCTATAACATGTGTTAACCAAAAGGAGTGATCATAATCTCCATCAATAATAGTAAGACCTAATTTTTTTGCATAGCGTGTACATTCATTTTTACGAATAAGGTATTCCTCTTGAGGAAAAATGTTGGGGTTAAAATAATATAAAGTTGGAGAAATATTATGTGCTAATAACCATTCAATAATGGCAGAAGAACAAGGAGCACAGCATGTATGAAGCAAAAGCATTAATAATTAAAAGATAATGTTGTATAGCAAAGTTCAATTTGAATTTTAAAATAAGTATACAGTAGAAAAGTAAATAGAATGGAAATAAGCTTGTCTATAATTTAGGATGTTGTTTTTTTTAGTAATTTGTTTTCATTATAGAATTTTAAGGCAGAGTTACGAGATATACTTACGGAATGCAACTTGATAAAAATCACCTTTAATCTGATTTAATAATTGTTATTTTGTCTGTGATAGGGACGTAATTAAATACAGGATGCGATATGGTACAAAATAGAGGTAACTTCATTGTTCAGTTAATTTTTTCTTTGATTATTGGTGTAATGGTTTTGTACTCAAGTGACTCTTTATCACAAGAAGATGAATATCGAAAAAGTACTCGGATTGATTCTATATTTGGTTACAGTAACAGTTATATTGATTCTGATGAAATCAATTCCAAAGAGTTTGATAAAAATTACTCATGGGTTCAAATGGGATTGCAATATGCCAGAGGTGAAGGGGTTGATCAGGATTACAAAAAAGCACTTGAATGTTTTTTAAAAGCTGCAGAGAACGGAAGTAGTGTTGCTCAATTTTATGTAGGAATGATGTATGCAACAGGAAAAGGAGTAAAGGTTGATACGAAAAAAGCTATTTTTTGGTATCAAAAAGCAGTTCAGCAGGGCAATATTGATGCAATGTTTAGGTTAGCTGGAGTCTATATTTCAGATAAAACAGAAGAGAAAAATCCTGTTTTAGCTATGCAACTATATAAGCAGATAGAAGAAAAAGGCGATTTACGAGGAATTAATGGGCAAGCCT
The DNA here is from genome assembly GCA_045603905.1 of Oxalobacter sp. Taxonomy (GTDB): domain Bacteria; phylum Pseudomonadota; class Gammaproteobacteria; order Burkholderiales; family Burkholderiaceae_D; genus Oxalobacter. The sequence goes on from JAZUNA010000055.1 coordinate 2,062, forward strand.
ATATTTATATGAAAGGTATAGGTGTTGCTCAGGATTATAAAAAAGCCATGACACTTTATATGCAGGCAGCAGAAAAAGGAAATGCACATGCACAAGGTCGTATTGGTTTTATGTATGCTCGCGGTTTAGGTGTAAAGCTAAATTATTCAGAAGCATATACGTGGTTATTAAAAGCTGCAGAGCAAGATAATGTTTTTGCACAAGGTTTTATCGGTTCTCTTTATGAGAGAGGAAAAGGAATCAAAGCTGATTACAAAGAAGCTATGAATTGGTATAAAAAGGGAGCAGAAAAAGAAGATGCTTTTTCTGAGTTTCGTATTGGCGCTATGTATGAAGAAGGCAAAGGAGTTAAAGCGGATAAAACGACAGCAATAGAGTGGTATCAAAAAGCAGCTGTCCATGGAAGTAGTGCGGCAAAAAATCGATTAATGGAAATGGAATTTGAAGAACAACAGCAAGTATCACAGTAAGAAATAGAATTTGGTTATTACAAATATTTCACGAGTTTTTTTGCCTATTAATTTTAAGTTGGTTGCAAGATAGAGGAGATAATGATGGTGAAAGAGAAATTTAGTAAAAGAAGTCTCTTAACTTTACTTTTCGTTGCAAGTTGTTTTGTTACTGGTACGGTTGTTGCAGATGATATAAAAGCAACAGAGAAAAGTTTACAAAAGGAAGATAGTCCTAGAACACTTGCGTCTAAATTACGAAAAAAAGCGAAAAATGGTGATAGAAATGCACAAGCTCGTCTTGGAATCATGTATGAGCAAGGTATTGGTGTAAAAAGGGATGTAAGTAAAGCTGTTACTTGGTATAAGAAAGCGGCAGATCAAAATAGTGCTTTTGCACAAACTGCCTTAGCAGATATGTATGCAAGAGGTAGAGGAGTTGCTCGTGATTATGAAAAAGCAGCTGAGTGGGCAAAAAAAGGTGCAGATAACGGTGATCCGAGAGCAGAATTAATTTTGGCATATTTATATGAGCATGGTTTAGGTGTAGAAGAGGATAATAAAAAAGCATTTGAGCTCTATAGTCGTTCTGCAGAAGAAGGAGAAACTTTTTCAATGTATAGCTTAGGTGTGATGTATGAAGAAGGTAGAGGAGTTGAAAAGAATATGGAAAAAGCCATAGATTGGTATCAGAAAGCAGCTTCTCGTGATAGTACATATGCACAGGAAAGAATGCAGAAGTTAAAAGCTGAAGAAAAATAATCGATAAATATTTTTAACGAAAAACAGCGTTTAGTTTTCTAAGCGCTGTTTTTTTTGGGGATCGGGAGATGTGGTGATTTAAGGAACTAATTCAAAAAATACAAGTCAATTTTTATAAACAAAATGAGCAGAAAAAACGTAAATTTTTAAAAAGGATAAAATAGAACTTAACTTTTATTAGAAATAAAAAATTGAAATAAGCCACTATTAATCTTGTTATTCAATCAAAAAATTTTAGTATTTTTATGATTTCATTTACGGTTTGTCTAATTCTTCTCATATTAGGCTATGTAATTTATGGGAAATTTGTTGAAAAAGTTTTTGGCATAGATCCTAATCGTACAACGCCTGCCTATAGTTGTATGGACGGAGTTGATTTTGTACCACTCCGTGGGTGGAGAGTTTTTTTAATTCAATTTTTAAATATTGCTGGATTAGGTCCAATATTTGGTGCAATTATGGGCGCTAAATTTGGTGCTTCTGCCTATATTTGGATTGTAATTGGATGTGTTTTTGCAGGAGCTGTCCATGATTATCTTTCTGGAATGATTTCACTTCGCAATAACGGGATGAGTTTTCCTGAAATTGTTGGAAAGTATATGGGAAAAAAATTCATGTTGGTTGCTAGGATATTTACGCCAATTATGATGATATTAGTTGGAGCCGTTTTTGTTGCAGGACCAGCTGGTATTTTGACTAATATGACAAACGGTTTATTTTCTCAAGCAACACTTTCTCAAACAATTGCCGGTCAGAAATTTTCTCAATGGAGTTTCCTTATATGGAGTGTTGTTATTTTTGGCTATTATTTTGTAGCAACTATTTTGCCTGTTGATCAAATTATTGGGCGAATCTATCCACTTTTTGCTGCTGCATTGTTGTTTATGGCAATTGGTATATTTGGGGGTCTTTATATTTATTTACCACCTATACCAGAATTTACGGATGGACTTTTTAATACACATCCACTAAAAGAAAGTATGCCTATTTTTCCTATGCTATTTATTACGATTGCATGTGGAGCACTTTCAGGATTTCATGCAACACAATCTCCGATGATGGCCCGTTGCATGAAAAATGAAAAACAAGGTCGTGCCATATTTTATGGAGCTATGATTGTAGAAGGAATTGTTGCATTGATATGGGCAGCAGGAGCAAATTACGCTTTTCATACAGTGGAGGGGCAATCATTTTTGCAAGAAACAAACGCAGCTTTAGTTGTTGATTTTATTACTAAAAACTGGTTAGGTACGATTGGTGCGATTATTGCTATGTTGGGAGTTGTAGTGGCTCCAATAACATCAGGTGACACAGCATTTCGTTCTGCTAGATTAATTATTGCTGATGCTTTCAAAGTGGATCAGAAACCAATAATAAAAAGGCTTGCTATTTCTTCTCCACTTTTTATAGGTGGCTTTTTATTAATGCTAATAGATTTTTCAATAGTTTGGCGCTATTTTGCTTGGTTTAATCAAACATTAGGTGCAATCGCACTCTGGACGGTCACAGTTTATTTAGCAAAAGAGGGGAGAAATTATTGGATTTCATTAATACCTTCCTGTTTTATAACGGCTGTAGTTTCTGCTTATATATTTGTTGCACCTGAGGTACTTGGATTATCAATAACTTTGTCGAATTTAATTGCGGCAGGGATTACTCTTTTTTGTTTAATTTGTTTCTTAATATGGAAGAATCGTGTGTTGCCTTTACAAGGTGATGTAAAAATGTAAAAAGGGATTTTGGGAAATTTTATTGTTTGAAGATCCATTTATAAGTTGATTTGACATTACTTTACATATCCAATACTGTTTATGAAAAACATTATGGGTTAATGGGGTATAAAAAAGCTTATGTTAATTACTCGTGTCAGAGCTAATAATTGGAGAAATTTTACTGAGATAGATATACCGCTAAAAGAGTTTACTTATTTTTTTGGAGCAAATGGCACGGGTAAATCGAATCTTTTGGATATTTTCTGTTTTTTAGGAGATATCTGTCGAGAAGGTATTGGTGGATTGCAGTTTGCGTTAAGGAAAAGGGGTGGGCTAGCGCACATTCGTTCTCTTTTCAATGCTTCAGGACTTTTGAAAAAGAATACGACAGTAAGTTTAGATGTTGAAATTTCCGGAAAAAAGAAAAAAACAATTGCTTGGCGCTATAAGCTGGTATTAAAGATGGAGGGACAAGGACATCATAGAGATTTAGTAGCGCAAGAACAAATTTGGAAAAGTGGTCGACTTATTTTAAATCGTCCTTCTTCAGCAGATAAAAAAGACCCGCAACGATTAACACAAACATATTTAGAACAATCCAGTACTAATATCAATTTTAGAGAATTAGTTGAGTTTTTTTCGTCAAATTGCTGTTTAAATCCATTTCCTTTCCTATTGCGAAGAAGTAGTCAAGCGGATTGGGAATCTGGTATTCGGATTTTAGGAACAAATTTGATTGAACGAATTGGGCAAGTTCAAGAAAGTGCGCGTAACTTTAGATTAAATACTATTGGGCGAATGATGCAACTAATCATTCCAGAATTTTCTGAATTGCTTTTTCAAAAGGATGAAGAAACTGGAAAGGCATATTTGGAAGCCAAATATACAGCATATCGTCAACGTAATTTACAAACAAGCGAATGGTTTACGGATGATATGTTGAGAATAATAGATTTCTTTTGGTCGTTGTTAGATGATTTGCCTTTTTTGATGCTCACAGAATTGGAGAAATTTTTACCTGATAACTTATTACATTGCTTTCCTTCTTTTTTAATAGAACTTCGTCGACTGAAAAAAGATAAAACTTATCGAATAATGCCACAAATTGTTATAGGAACTAATAGTGAACTGCTTTTAGGTAGTACAGGATTAGATATTGAAAGTATCATTGTACTTGAGTCTAAACGAACAGGTTCAATAGCAAGAGTATTGAAAGAAGAGGAAATTAAGCGAATAGAATCGGGTGATAATTTGGTAAATATATTAAAACCAATTATTCAAGTATCACTTCCATCCAAGATACGTTTTTATAAGTAATTTTAAGAGAAGGATTAGTCTATGAGAAACGGTTTACGTTTAATAACAGCAATTATGTTCGTTATGGTTTCAAGTTTAGCTTTTTCAAATTCAACTGTAGAGGTATTACCCTCTGGTGTAAAAATTGAAACCATTAAAGAAGGAACAGGTGATTTTCCAGAAGCTTCAGACAGAGTAAAGGTTCATTATCGAGGAATGTTAGTTGATGGAACAGAATTTGATAGTTCTTATGCTCGTGGAAAACCTGCTAGTTTTCCTCTTCGAGGAGTAATTCGTTGTTGGACAGAAGGTGTGCAAAAAATAAAAGAAGGTGGTAAAGCAAGGTTAATTTGCCCTCCAAGTACAGCTTACGGTTCTCGTGGTGTTGCAGGTATTATTCCTCCTAATAGTACGTTGATTTTTGAAGTTGAGCTTATAGAGATCAATTAATTTTTATGCAAAAAGTTTTAGTAATAAAATTTTAGCAAGATAGTTCTATAGCTAAATTATCAGTTAAAATAAAGGGTTACTGTTAATTTGCGATAAAAGTTGGCGATGAAAGTCCCAGAAAAGAAAAATTTTAGAATTATGTATCTGATTCAGATACTGTTTATTTCTATTTTCATGCAAGCTAGTGGTGTTTTAGCGATGCCTTCTAAGGATCTTTGTGTAAATTGTACAGATGTTGATCCTTTACTAGATGCAATTGATTTTTATTATCGCAAGCAATATGACCAAGCATATCCGCTGTTTCGACGTTATGCTGTTAAAGGTAATAAACAAGCCCAAAATAATCTTGGCATTATGTATGAACGCGGATTAGGCGTGGCAAAAGATTATGAAATGGCATTTCAATGGTATCGCAAAGCAGCAGAACAAGGATTATCCGAAGCACAATTTAACATGGGGCGGATGTACTTTGATGGTACTGGTGTACAGAGAAACTATACAAAAGCTGCTGACTGGTATCGGATGGCAGGTGTAAGAGGAAATGCGCTTGCTCAAAATAATCTAGCTATTCTTTATCAAGAAGGTTTGGGTGTTGTTCAAAATTATCAGTTAGCAAGACAATGGTATCGATTAGCTGCAGATCAGGGATTAGCAGAGTCTCAAGATAATTTAGGTGTTATATATCTTGAAGGTAAAGGTGTTTCTAAAAATTATAAATTAGCACAGTATTGGTTTCGAAAAGCGGCAGAACAAGGTTACGCACCATCTCAGTTTCATATGGGAAGGATTTTTGAGGAAGGAATAGGTGTTCAACAAAGTTATAAGGAAGCTATCGGTTGGTATAGCTTAGCTGCAAAACAGGGACATAATCTTTCTCAGAACAAGATGGGGCAAATATATGAAAGAGGTTTAGGTATTCCTAAAGACGATGCCCAAGCTTTTATTTGGTTTTATGGTGCTGCAGAACAAGGACATGCCCCATCACAAAATATGCTAGGGGTTATGTATTTTAATGGCAAAGGGGTCGAAAAAAATCATACTCAAGCCGTAAATTGGTTTCTTAAAGCAGCAGCTCAAGGACTATCAGAGGCAAATAATAATTTAGGGGTATTGTTTGAGAAAGGGGTTGGACATCCCCAAGATTATGTTAAAGCTGCGACTCATTATAGACAAGCTGCTTTATTAGGCAATCCACAAGCTCAATACAATTTAGGAAGATTGTATGCAACTGGTATTGGCGTATCACAAAGCGACAAAGATGCAGCATATTGGTTTCGTAATGCTGCAGAACAAGGTTTATCTGTTGCACAAAATAATTTAGGCTTTATGTACACCTATGGTTTGGGTGTTCGTAGAGATGATGTACAGGCTGTCTATTGGTATAGTTTGGCGGCACATCAAGGCTTACCTGATGCTCAATATAATTTAGCAGGAATGTATTACGAGGGATGCGGAATAAAGAAAAATTATATTGAAGCGCATACGTGGTACCAAAAGGCAGCTTCGAAGAAGATGGTTGAGGCTCAGAATAGTCTTGGTATGATGTATGAACATGGTATAGGTGTCCCAAAACTTGAGACTAAAGCTGCAGAATGGTATCAATTAGGGGCAAATCAAGGATTTGCAGAATCTCAAAATAATCTAGCTAATATGTATTATGTTGGCAAAGGCGTAAAAAGAGATATTGCTAGAGCCTTTGTGTTGTATCAACGTGCAGCAAATCAAGGTTTAGCTTCTGCCCAGAATAATATGGGAATTCTTTACGAAAAAGGAATGGGGGGAAGCCAGTTTATGGTACAAGCTGTTGAGTGGTATCAAAAGGCAGCTATTAAAGAAAACCCTGTAGCACAATATAATCTTGGAAGATTGTATGCGATGGGTATTGGTGTTCCTAAAGATATGAGGCAAGCCGCAAGTTGGTATCGTCGAGCAGCGGATCAAGGGTTGGCAGAGGCTCAGAATAATCTGGGTGTTCTTTATTATGAAGGCGAGGGAGTAACACAAGATTATGAGCAAGCTGCAAAATGGTTTAAAAAAGCGGCAAAACAAGGTTTTTCTGAAGCACAAAATAATTTAGGTAATTTATATGTTAGGAATTATCGAACTTATTATATTCGGGGTGCTTAGGAAGTTATTGTACTAACTTGAATGATTCTGAAGGGACAGAGTCATGCTGTCCCTTTTTACTATGTTGTAAATGATTTTAAATTTTATTAATTAGATATGATACATCTCGTATCAACAATAAAAAGAATAAAAAATATTCCGATTGCTATATCGGTATTTTTAGTTTTTTTTATATTTGTTATGAATAATGCATTAGCTGAAGATTATGCTAATGCAGTAGCACATTATCAAAAGAAAGAATACTCCCAGGCAATTGAAATTTTCATCCGTGCTGCTAAAAACGGAGATAAACGTGCCCAAGCTTTTTTAGGTACGATGTACTACAACGGAGAGGGGGTTGCTGTTGATCATGCTATAGCGGCTAGTTGGTATGAAAAAGCGGCTATTCAGGGTGACCTTCAATCTCAATTTGATCTAGCTGGTATGTTAGAGGAAGGGGATGGTATTCCTCAGGACTATAAAAAAGCAGCAGAGTGGTATACGTTGGCAGCGGAAAAAGGTCATGCCAAAGCACAGGATAATCTTGGTTTTTTGTATTCTGAAGGAAAAGGAGTCCCTCACGATGATACAAAAGCATTAATGTGGTTTAAAAAAGCAGCAGATCAAGGTTTGCCAGAAGCATTAGCCAATTTAGGGGTGTTTTATTCAGAAGGTCGTGTTGTTGAAAAAAATTTGAATCAAGCTGTATTTTATTATCGGCAAGCAGCAGATCAAGGTGTGGCTATGGCTCAATATGAGTTAGGCAACGCATATAAAGATGGGCTTGGCATTACTCAGAATATAGAAAAAGCCTGTTTTTGGTATCAGCAAGCAGCAAAACAAGATTATGTTGAGGCTCAATATGAATTAGGACAACTGTATTTGGATGGAGTTGGTGTTGAGCAAGATGATGAGCAAGCATTTGTATTATTTGAAAAAGCAGCAGAAAAAAACATGCCTGAAGCGCAAACAAGTATTGGATTAATGTATGCGGTTGGAAGAGGTGTAGAAAAAGATTCGCAAAAAGCAGCGCAGTGGTATTTAAAGGCTGCCGATCAGAATTTTCCTGAAGCACAGGTTTTATTAGCTGAACTTTACTATAAAGGGGATGGGGTTGAGCGTAATGATTTGGAAGCTTTAAAGTGGTATCAAAAAGCAGCAGAACAAGGTATGCCTGAAGCTCAGGATTCTTTAGGTTTAATGTATACCCGTGGAGATGGGGTTACTCGTGATTATAAAAAAGCAGTTGAATGGTTTAGCTTAGCTGCTAAGCAAGATTACGCAGAATCTCAAAATAATCTTGGTTTTATGTATGCTCGGGGGCTAGGTGTAAAACAAAATTATGAACTAGCATTGAAATGGTATCGTAAGGCAGTAGAGCATAATTTACCACAAGCACAATTTAATTTAGGTGGAATGTATTTACGTGGAGATGGGGTTAAACAAAACTATCATACAGCCGCTTTATGGTTCAAAAAAGCAGCAGATCAGGGAATGGAAGAAGCTGGTGAAAGTTTGGATCGTATTATGCGACAAGGAAAGATACTTAGAGAAGAGGACATGAGTATATAATTTTCCTTAATCCTTAGATTGGTATTTGCTTATCTTAAAAGTTTTAAAAAACAAAATTTCATGAATAGTAAACCCGTTTCATTTGTTACTTATCTTTTTGTTATTTTAATTGGCATATTTTATTTCAATATGCCAGATGCAATTGCACAGACACAAACTCAATCGCAAAATCAACAACAATTACCACAAAATCAAGCAACGCCATCAGTACAGCAAGTACCTGTAAAAGAGGAATCAGTAGAAAAACCAAAGGAAGTGGTTTTTCATAATGGTGTCAAAATGGAAGTAGTTCGAGAAGGAAATGGTCCTAAACCGGAACCCAATGCTATTGTCCAGATTCAATATATAGGACACCTTGAAGATGGAACAGAGTTTGATCGCTCTTACTCACGTCGTTATCCATCTATTTATAAATTATCTGATGTTATTGGTTGTTGGCAAACGGGCATTCCTGAAATGAATGTCGGTAGTAAAGTTAAATTTACTTGTCCTCCAGGCTCCGCAAACGGAAAACGTCCGGTTGATTTCATTTGGGGAGATACAACGCTGTATTTCATTATTGAATTGATTGCTATTGTTGGTTAATCATTAAAAAAATATCCCCAAAAGTCAAAAATCAATTATCTAACTTTTGGGGAATTTAAAAATTCTCAGTTTTTGTGTTTTATGCTAATTTTTTTTCTTGTAGACCAAATCAAGATATTGTGTGATTAATTTTTCTGCTTCAGGTCCTTTACTAGAATAAAAATCAGCACGAGGTAGTTCAGGTGTATCGTATAACTGACTTGCAGTAGCAATAAAATCTCTCAGTAGAGACACTGTATCACTTCCTAAACTAGTACATAAATTAGTGAATTGATAGGGAACATCTATATCAAAGGCTTCTGTTCCATCAGTAATAAAATTGCCGTCAATTCCTGGAATGACACCTTTAGGAGCAAGAAATCCTGCAGGGTTTTTTTGATTACGCCAACCAATACAATTTACATTGTAACCATCAGCAGTATAGTCAAAGGTGTCAATTTCGAAATTTCGTCTTAAAGTCTGGTCTACGTATTTTTCAAAAAAATAGACAGGAGGCATTCCAATTGCTCGACCAGCAACTAAACGTGCCGCACCAATTTGATTAGTTAAGTTGCCTGAATTTAATTGAACTTGTAATTGATAGGCATGGTCATAGGTTGTAGGCAAATAAATTTCTTGCCCGTTATGTTTGATAACTAATCTTTCATTGCCCTTGTTTTCGAAAAGAACTTTTACCAGGACAGTATCATAATAAACACTAACTCGCACAAAACCCCGCTAGAAAGAAAAATAACATTAGAAAAAGATACTTTGATAATACTCAAAGAGATACCAAAGATAAAGTTTAAGAAAAAATTTTCTTTTTATAAAGTAAAAAGCTTTTAATCATCCGTGTCTTCAGGCAATGGTTGTCCTTTTTTAGGATAGGTCAATTTTACTCTTGAAGACATCAATAAATAGGCTGTACATGCTAATCTGACCACAATAGATCCAATAAAGGAGTCAGCGTGTCGCATGATGTTAGCAGTAAAAGTACCATGATCATACATCAGATAAGGTAACGCGAAAGAAAATGCCTGACCAATAGGACCTGAAATCCATAATGCTAAAATTGCCCAAAAAACGGAACTATGTGTTCGCCGTTTGAGGAGCATTCCGCCACCAATCATGCTGATTGCTGCACTAGTTAACACAACAAAAAGCATTGCCGTCCGGAAGTAATACCAAGTGTAGCGTTCTTGTAATTGTGGGAAATCTAATGCTGCAGTTAATAATGTATTTCTGAGTTCAATCATTAAGAGCAATGGCCATAAGACTAGCATAGCGAACACTAAAATACCTAGCCATCCGAATACACCAGCTTTTGTATCTTTTTTTTGCATTTGTTTTCCTACTTCAAAGATAAGGCATTGTCTCATGAAAAAGACCGGGTTGTACCGGTCTTTTTTATCGAAGTATCATGATTTTTTAAGGGGTGATAATAGTTAATTTCTTAACATCAATTTCAGGTGATTTTAAGAAATGTTTATCAACTTCCCCGTAAATTTCGACGATACTTTTATCAGTTATTTTTGTGTTATAAAAAAGCTTATGGTCTATTTCGGTACGAATTGTTCCTGTACTGTCTTTGAATTCATAATGTTTCTTTTTGATTTTTTTTATAATTTGTCCTCGTAGAACAACTTCTTGATCATCGACAGGATTTTTTAACACTTCAGAAACAGTAGTTAAAACGGGTTCTTGACTAGGACCTAAGTATTGAGCTGATGCAATGTTAAATAATCCCATAAACAATACTGAAAAAAAGGCTACTAGTAATTTTTTGTGTATTTGTAACATGACAATTTCCTCTTGAATTATCAAACAATATCAATTAATTAAGATTAAGGTTTTAAGACCTTGATATGAAATACTTTAATAATTGGTTTTTCAGTAAAGAGGGTATCGACTTCACCAAAAATTTGTACGAGGGAGTTTTCAGTTACTTTTTGGTTGTAAAACAAATTTTCGCTAATTTTTGCGCTAATAGTTCCAGTGTCGTCTTTGAACTCATAATATTTTTTACTGATTCTTTTAATAATGTAACCTTTAAGAAGTACTTGTTGTCCGTCTGTGGGTTTTGTCATGATTTGAGAAACAGAAGTGTCAGCTTTCATTTCTCCTGGTCCTAAATATTGAGCATGGGAAATGTTTGTAAATGCAAGGAAAAACAGAACGGAAATGGTGCTTAATAAGCCTCTTGTTTTAAACATAATTATCTCCATAAAAAATAACTTAATGCTGTTTTAATAAGACATGAGAAAAGGAGTTCTTGTTCTGATTAGAATCAGTAAATGTTAAGAAGAGTAGGAACGAATGGAGAAAAATTGTTTTTTACGATAGAAATATAAAAAATATGGCATGATATTTTTAATTACTTGCCCAGCAAAAATAGAACGTAATATGGAGAAAATTGTTTATAAGCCTAATCCACATATTGCATTTCCTTTAGGATTTGGCGATATGAAGTCACAAAGTGCAATTGCCGATCTTTTTTTGGAAGATAAAAAGGTTTGCTTGAGTATACGTATTGATGCGATTGGGTATGATGATTACACAAAAAAACAAGTTGAACGAGGTGGGTCCATAGAAAAAGTTTTTCCTGGTATTACCAAGAGTATGGGAAGGCTACCTGATATCAATGCATTTTGGCTTTATAGTGTGACTATTTTTACAACTCGAACTGCTAGTCATCAAAGTTTATTAGTTTTACCAACAAATGATGAAGAAATAAAAGTCGAGTGGTTTGATGATTTTCATGAGGTATTAAATTTTTGTGCTAAAGAATATGGCATTCAGTCATCTCATTTTAAGAAGTTTTCTTCTAATAAAAAGATTAAATAAGATTCATATTCAGTTCTTTTATTCTTGACATCAAACCAGAATATTTTTTGGTTGATGTTTGTATCCCTTCTTCTAATACATTTTCATTGCAAAGTAATAAGACTTGGTGACGAGCACGGGTAACAGCGGTATATAACAACTCTCGGGTAATGACGGGGTTATAGTTTGGTGGCATTAAGATGGTAACAGAATCAAATTCTGATCCTTGGGATTTATGTATTGTCATAGCAAAAGCTGTTTCATGTACAGGAATATTTTCCAAAGCTAATGCTCTATAACTTTCATCTTCAGAGGGAAAGTATACTACAAGTGTGTTCTTTTCATTAGGTAGAACAATGCCGATGTCGCCATTGAAAAGGCGCATAGTGTAATCATTTTGCAATACCATAACGGGGCGACCAACATACCATTCCTGATTAGGGGAGATATTTAGTTCATTTCGAATGTAAGATGAAATTAAGGTGTTAACACCAGAAACACCATAAAAACTTTCACGAATAGCACAAAGTATTCGAAAACGATCAAAGACCTCAAATACAGATTTTTTGTTATGAGGTTCTTTTTTTATTGTTTCTACATAGTTTTTTAGGTAGGTATTATTTGCTATTAGAATTTTTTCTAGCAGGGAAGGAGACGGAGATGCTTTCCATGTTATAGAGTTATCTTTCCATTCGGAATTCAATGCTTTTTTTGCAGAGATAATTTCTCCGTTCTTAATTGACAGTGCCAATTGGCTGATTCCAGAATCTTTTTTAAATCGAAAATTTTGAGAAAACCATATAGTGTTATCAACAAATCCACCAGAGAGGCTTTGGGGAGGGATAATGATTTCCTGTTTTATTCCTGTCATATCAGATAGATCAGTTATACAAGATGGAGTTAATGCAGGATTAGCAGATAACTCAGAAAAAATCGAACCAGGTTCAACTGCAGAAAGCTGATCTTTATCGCCTAGCATGATTAAATGAGCATGAGGTGGAAGAGCTTCAAAAAGGCGAGATGCTAGTGCCAGATCTATCATGGAAGCTTCATCAATGACAAGCACATCTAATGGTAAGGGATTGTTTTCGTTATATCGAAAAATGCCTGGACGAGAGGATACGCCTAAAAGTCGATGAATAGTTTGTGATTCATTAGGCATAATTTTTTGTAATTCTTCTGGAAAACGATTTATTTGATTTCTGATTGCTTCAAGCATTCTCATAGCAGCTTTTCCAGTAGGGGCTGCCAGCATAATTCGAGTATTTGGGTTTTGTTTTAAAAAGCAGGCAAGGATATTAACAACAGTAGTGGTTTTTCCTGTTCCTGGTCCGCCACTGATAATAGTTAATTGTTGTCGCAAGGCAAGGGCTGTAGCAATTTTTTGCCAATTGAGTGTTTGGGAATCAGTTATGCCAAAAAAGTCATTTAAGAAGGAAGCAAATTTGGATTTGTCTATGAATTTGTTAGTAGTATTCAACTTTTGAATTTGTTTTGCCAAAGTTGCTTCATAAGCATAGTAACGATGAAGATAGAGTCTGTTTTCTTCATCCAAAATCATAGGGAAATTTGATGATTTTTTTGGAGTTCCTACAAGGTTTGATTCCAAAAGTAACTGCCGTAATTTTGTTAAAGATGGCCAAGATTCATTTTCTATAATTTCAGAATTTATTTGAGAAATCGCATCAAGATCTTCTAGCGGTAAGTAAACATAACCGTTTGAAACAGCGACACTAAGAAAATAGGCAATTTTTGACAACCATTTTTGAGCATCTGCATGAACTTTTCGTTCTTTTAACCAAATTTGGACATGATCACTGAAAGCTTTGGCAAGAAAGTGCTGTGATGTCTCTGAAAAAGTTATCATTTTAAAGTTCCTTGACTGATGAGTTCATCCAATTTTTTTATATCGGGATAAAGCTCTTTAGCACTACGGTAAAAAACGCCACAAGGTGTATTATTTTGCATTTTCCATGAGGGTCTTATTCCTCGAATAAAAAGGTATAAAACTCCACCAAAATGAATATCATATTGGTAATCAGGTTTAGTGTGTTTTAAATGACGATGCAAGGCTGTAGAGTAAAACAAATATTGTAAATAGTAGTGATGTTCTTTAATTGCTAGAAGTAGCTTGTTTTGTTCATAGTCAGATGGATGTGTTCCAAGAAAGTTAGACTTCCAATCCAAAATATAAAAACGATTTTCGTATTCAATAACTAAGTCAATTAGCCCCTTTATATAACCTTGGAATGGTTGAAATGAATATGATGGGGAGAAGTAATCATTAGTTAATATTTTCTCAAGTTGATTTGATGTTAAATGTTGAGTAGGTAAAAAAAACTCCAATTCAGATAGCCTATTTTGAGATTTTATTTGATTGAGTGTTATACCGTTAGGTAATTCTGTGGATAAGACATCGTGTAACATCTTTTTGATCATAAGATGTAATTCTTCTTGCGGTATTCCATTAATGGGATTTATACGGCCATATGGTGGATGTCGTTGAAGTTTTTCTTTGATGACGTTATCCCAATTACTTTCATCTGTAAAATCAATATCTTCAAAAATAGCATGTAGGCAATTTCCTGCATAACGATTAGCAGGAAAAAGAAAAAAGTCGTTTTGGGGTAAAGTAACTTCTGATTCGTCATACAAAGGTTCATTTTTTACTTGCTCATCATAATCATTGCCTGATGATTCATGTTTTGCACCATGAACTAAATTGGAATAACTGCTGATATGCCAACCTGATGGAATTTTTTCTGGCCAGTTGGCAATATCCAAGGAGGTTGATATTAAATTATGTGTATCAATTTTTTCAGAAAGAAATTCTTGTTTTTTTTCTACAGGCAGTTTTTGCAAATAGATGTTCTCACAATTATTCGCTAAGGTCTGCCAATTGATTTCAAGTATTTGAGTGTTTTTATTTGTTTCTAGCCAATCTGTATAAGTATTATTATCATGATTGACAAACCAATTAAGCGGGTTACTGATACCACCATCAGAGTTTCTTACGGGATTATAAGTTCCAGCTATGACATAACACCGATAAATAGCGCGTGTTAATGCAACATAAATTAGTCTAATTTTTTCTGATACATCTTCAATTAAAATGTTTCTTTTTATTTCATTTTTTTTGATTTCATCATGAATTTGGAAGTCAATTACCCAATTGGTTTCCTGATATTCAATACCAGGAATTTCGCTTTTCTTAGAAGAGTTCTTGGGATTGGAATTTTGTATGTTCCATAAGAATGGACAAAAAACGAATTTGAATTCTTTTCCTTTTGCTACATGAATCGTCATGATACGAATCAGGTTTTCATCTGATTCCATACGTATTTGGGCATTTTCATCCGGATCAGAAATTTCTTGTTGTTCAATCATCCAATTTAGTAGAGATTCTGGCAAAGAATAGGTTTCTGCAGCTTCGCTAATCAATTCTGATAAATGCAAAATATTTGTTAGATGACGTTCGCCATTTGGAAGAGAAAGTATTTTTGTATAACTATGATTATCTGACATGAGCTGTCTTATGACGAAACTGATGCCATGTTTAATCCAATCAGTTCGGTATTCCAAAAATTTTTCTATTTCTACTAATTGTTTTTCACTATCGTTTTCCAGTTGTTCAATTTCAATAGCATTAAATCCTAGTATTTCAGTTGAAAGCGCAGCTCTAAGGTGCGCTTGATTACGAGGGTTAATAATGGCAGAAAAGATAGTAATTAATTCATTTGCTTCAGGAGTGAGCCAGATATTTCCAGGAGAAAGTGTTGAACTAGGCAAGCCATACGAAGACAACACTTCTTGGATAATTTTTGCTTCATTATGTGTTCGTACCAAAATAGCAATATCACCAGCTTCCAATTTTTTGTTTGAAAGTTGAACAGTTTTTAACAGTCGTACAATTTCATTTGCTGTTGCGTTGGCTGATGCTGAAATAGCATCCTTTCGTGGCAAGAAAGATTGATCCTCATTCCCGGGTAAATACCAAACTACCATTCCACTAGTGGTTTTGTCGGTTGGTATTTTGGGATCAAATAAAATTTCTCGTTCTTTATCAGCAGCCTGGACTAACGGGTAAATTAATTCATGATGTATAAATGCTTTTTTGTTAAATGAAAACAGTACATTACAGGCGTTGATAACTTCTGGTGTTGCACGATAATTAGTCGTTAAAGAGTATTGGCTATCAACTTTTTTTCTTGCCTCAAAATAGGTATGTAAATCAGCATTTCTAAAACGATATATAGCTTGTTTAGGATCTCCAACAAAAAAGACGGATGCGTTTTTATCATTTCCGTAAATCGTGTAGAAAATAAAAAATTGAATAGGATCCGTATCTTGGAATTCATCAATTAAAGCAGCTTTCCATAAGCTTCGGATAGCTGTTTTTAGGTCGTCTGAGTGCGTTTCTTTTAATGCGTCATATAAGTTATATAACATACCGTTAAAAGAAAGGATTCGATTTCTTTTGTTACGTATACGAACTTCTTCTACTTCTTTGGACAAAATAAAAAGTAAATGCAAATAAGTTAGTTCTAGGGTTTGAAACAATTCATCCCTTAAATCAATCCATTTTTGGGTTAAAGAAAAAAATTCGTGACGAGGTACAGATTGATTTTTGTTGAGACTGTTATTTAGTTTGCCAAATGAGAAATTCTCAATATGATTGAGATTGCCTACTAATAAGAAACCTGCAGGATCATCTTGTTCAAAAAAATGATGAACTGTTTCGACTGACTTTTCTAAAGTTGTTTTTCTATATTTATTGCCATTTAATACTTTATTTTTTATTGCATCAAATAATGTATCAATTATCGTTTCTTGATTTTTTTGCCAACATTCTTTCATGGAATCGTATATTGGCTTGATATTTTTCAGTTTATTTTGGTTGAGAGGAGGCATATCGTTGGGCCAACGTTTTTCTGCCAAAGGTTTGTTAATCTCTCTTTCTAAAAACAAGGATAATTTTTCTGGGGTAATATTTTTTAAATGAAGATATTGTCCTAATGTTTTGTCGACTGTTTGAGAAGCAATATTTTTTCTCCAGAAATCATGAACAACTTGGTTAACAATATCTTTTTCTTTTTTATCATTAGTAAATGAAAAAGGTTGTCCTGTTTCAAAAGCTCGTAATCCAATAACTTTTTGGCAGAAACCATGAATGGTTGAAATGGATGCTTCATCAAAATGAGAAATAGCCAGTTTAAGTTGCTTATACATTTCTTGTCGTGTAGCAACTTTTCTCTTTTCCAGATATTCGATCAATTGAATTAAGATAGGGTCAGCTGCTAGAAGATTGTCTTCGAGCAATAATAACGTCTCTGTTAGGCGTTCTCGTATTCTTCCTTTGAGTTCAGCTGTAGCAGCATTTGTGAATGTGACAACCAATATTTCTGAGACATGTAGTTTTTTCTCAAGAAGTAGTCTCAGGTAAAGCATACAGATATTCCATGTTTTTCCTGTACCTGCAGAAGCTTCTATGAGTGATATTCCATCAAGAAGGGTATTTTCAAACAAATTCAGGTTATGGATGATTTTATTTTTCATTATGCTTTTCCATGAAACGATGAAGGGGTTCCATTACAATTTTTGCGTATTTGATAAAGTTTTCATCAAGTATGTCACCTTGACCTCGTAATGCAAGCTGATAAAAATCATTATCGCTTTCAGCACTAGAGTAATCATTTCCTTTCCATATTGTTTTTGCTTTATTAATATTTTCGTTAGTTTTTATTAATTCAAATGAAGATTGAGGGAAAAAGCGTAAAGGCGCATTCAGACCTTCTTTGTAAAGAATAAGTAAATCTTCCAGTAAAGATTTGGCTTCGTTTTGCTCACATGGAAAAAAGGAAAAAGAATGAGATATAAGGTAACACGTTGTTTTACAAGAGATGTTCTTAGGTTTTATAGAGTTTAAAAAAAGGTGGTTTATCCACGAAGAAAGAGTAAAACGAATACCACTATTACCATCATGTTTAACATAACGATAGTGAATTAATCCATTCGGTCGTAGATCATTAAACACATGATTAATTGTCCACTCTTCTCCATTTAAATTAAAGTTTAACGATGCTGAAAGAGGGGGCAAACATGATGATACAAGTTCATTTTTTAAGTTTTTAGCAAATTTATTCAGATTATTGAGTTCATTCTCAATTTGAATTTGTCCCATCATGCCTGAAGGAAATTCATTTCCAGCTTTTGCGAATTCAAGAATTTCCTCTTGATTGTGGTTTTCAAGAAGATAGGGAAGTATTCGGTTAGCTAATTGGTTCGCATCCAAATTGTTTTTAATAAAGGGTTCATTTTCTGGAAGTTGTTCTTTTTTCTTAGGAAAATTGATTCCTAATCGATTAGTAAGAAGATATCGACTTGGGTTTTCAAAAAAATAAATTAATTCGGAAAGTGAAATATCTTGCCATGCTGCTTCTGGTTTTTGTAATGGAGAATCATTAAAAAAGCGACTGCCATGAATCCAAGTGTTTTCTTGTTCATCTTCAGTATCATCAATATCGATTTGAGTTTCTGTGTTTACACGTGAGGTTGTTTTTAGTTTTTCTTTTAATGCTTGGTAAAAATTTGTTTGATAACTTCTGATTTTAGCGTTTCCGTTTTTCTCAAAGTATTGGGTAGAAAACGGCTGAAGAGGGTGTTCAAGGACCAATTGCTTATATAGCGTTTCTTGCTGGATTTTTAATAATTCTTTTTCTTTTATTGTTAATGATTCTCCTTTGATGTTTCTATTTAAAGATCTCATTAAATAATCTATTAATTCAGAGACAACAACGGAAGGGGGCAAAGGATCATTGTTTCGAATACTTTTTCCTGTATAACTGATATAGAAGCGTTTATTCGCAGCAAGAATTAAATCCAAAAAAGTGTTTCGGTCTTCTTCTCGTTTTTGTATATCACCAGGAAGAGGGTGGTGAGACATTAAGTCAAAATTTAGGGAATATGAGCTTCTTGGAAAAACTTCGTTATCCATTCCGATAGCAAATATGTATTGGTATGGTAAATTTTTCAGACCTGACATGGATGAAAATGTCACAGTTCCAGAAAATGTACTGGTATGTGTTGTTTCATTCAAAGTATCCTCTAATGCACTTCGAATGACGTCATGGCTAAAAGGAATATGAATATCATTAATATTCATATAATCAAAAAGTTGTCCAATGTTATTTCTTACCTCTAAATCATTTTCTAGTTCATTAATATCTGGATAAATAAAATTATCTAAGGTTTCAAGAATTAAGTTATGCCAGGTTTGCCTGTCCATGGGCGTTTTAATCGCTTCTGCAAGGTCATGTAAAAGATTGATAAAACGCCATAAATTACCTAAAAGTAATGCGTCAGAACCTTCTACATTACTTGCAGGAAGACGAGCGTTGAAAGGAATTTGGATGTTTTCTGGTAAGGCATAGGAAAGAAAAAGACGATTAAATCCATCAGAAAAACTTCTACTATCATCAGCAGGAAGTCCTAAAAGCCCTTTTTGCTTGGCATCAAATCCCCAACAAATACCCGCATCATCCAACCAGTTATACACTTTATCGAGTGCCATTTCCAATCCAAATTTTTTTGAAATGAGTGGTTGCAATAGGAGGTCATACACATCAGATGCTGTAAAACGTGAAGTGGCTAAAGCAAAAATATCCTTAAGTGCTTTGGCAATAGGATTCGTTTGTTTGATGGTACGCCCCATTATTCGATAAGGAATGGAGATATTGTTTTTTTGGCTTCCAAAAACAGCATCAACGAGAGGGGCAATTTTATTGATATGAGGTGTAACAACTAATATTTTAGAGGGATCTGGTGGGTTATCCGAGGCAAAAAGGGATAACATTTGGTCATGTAGAACTTCTATTTCTCTTGTTATGGAGTGACAGATATGCACTTCAATACTACGATCGTTACTTCTTATTTCATTTGAAGATATTGTTAATTCTTTTCGATGGAATACTGCTTCTTGCAGTTTACCCAGTAGGGAATCAGGAAATACTTTTTTTTCTTTGGAAAAATGCCATGTAATTTCTGGCATCATTTTTTCTACTAAAAGTGAAAGACTGGATTGGGCAGATTGTCCCCACATTGTTAAAAGGGAGTTTTCTGGCTTTCCAATGATTTTATTTATGTCTTCATTAGTGATGAAATAGGGAGACAAAACATAAATATGAATATCAATCCATTTGCTAATTTTTTTTAGTGCGTTGAGATATTCTGGTGCAATGGAAGAGGGGCAAAAAATGAATAATTTTTGAGGCAATTTTTCAAAAGCGGATTCTGATGATTCCAGCGTGTTGAAAAAATGAAGAAACGGATGGATTTTATCTGATTCAATTCCTTCCTCTATTTTTCTCCATAAAGCAGCTTGCCATTCTTCATCTTCTTTATTTTTCGTGACAATAGATGTTTTTGACCACCAACTTTCCAACCAATGAGGACGATAAGCAATATATTGTTCAAAAAGTTCTGCTAGTTTTTTAGCTAATTCAAAGCGGCCTACTTCATCGTTATTGAGAAGCCATTGATGTAGGCGAGGGTAGCTTTCTACGAAATCTTTCTTACCAAGAATGTAAAAAATACGCCAAGTTAGTTTTTCTTTTCCATATGATGATTCAGAAATATCAGGAAGTATGTTGTGAATTTGTTCCCAAAACCATCTAGCTAGAAAAGAAAAACGTATGTTTGAGCAAATACCATTCTTATCAGCAATAGCAAGTTCCAGGTAACGTCGCATTGCTATAGAAGGAATAATAACTTCTTCTATATGAAAAGGAGATTTAGGTGTTGCATGAAGGTTTTCATGCAAACTAGAGACAAGTTCATCAAGATTGTGAGATATCGTGATTGTTATCATTGTATGAAAAAAAACAGTATAAGAAATCTTGATACGATGCAAAAAGTGGTTAGTACTGCAAGCCTACAATATTAACGAAAAAAAGCTTGGTTAATTTGCAATGTTAGCAAGAAAGATAAAATCATGAATACAAAACCCGTTTTGACGTTAAAAGAAGCGCAGCAAATGATTATTGTGGCAGAAAATGAAGCCAGAAAAAATAACTGGAATGTTGCGATTGCGATAGTAGATGATGGAGGGCATCTTCTTTGTTTTTGCCGTATGGATAATACTGCACCAATTGCATCTTATATTGCACCAAACAAAGCTAAAACGGCTGCATTAGGAGTAAGAGAAAGTCGTATTTACGAAGATATGATAAATAATGGTCGTTATGCAGTTCTTTCTGTTCCTGAAATAGAAGGATTGTTAGAGGGTGGTATTCCAATAATGGTTGAGGATCAGTGTGTTGGGGCAATTGGTGTTTCTGGCGCAAAATCACACGAAGATGTTATTATTGCTAAAGCAGGGATTGCTGCAATTATGAAGTAGGCGTAAGGTTTACGTAAATATTAAACCACTTAGGGCGTTGTCGTTCCAAGTGGTTTTTTTTAAGTTGAAAGATTGATATCTTAAATAAAAACCATGCTTGAAGTTGCTAACATAGTTCTTCCAGTTTTTGCATTAATTGCTTTAGGTTTTATATTTAGACGAAAGAATATTTTATCTGCTACAGCTATTACGGAGCTGAATCGATTTGTTGTTTATTTGGCTTTGCCTGCATTAACGATCGATATCATTATTAGCAATACATGGGAAGAACTTTGGCAGCCTGGTTTTATTATTACATTTGAAATTGCTGTTGTCGCTCTTTTTATTCCCGTTTTTTTATTTCATTGGTTTAAAAGCAGAAATCTTGCTTTTGCGACGATTACATCGACTGCGGCATCTTATGCAAACACGGGATACATTGGTATACCGGTTTGTTTATTAGCATTTGGACCTACGAGTTTGGCGCCAACGGTTGTTGCCGGTATTTTAACGGTCTCTGTTAATTTTGCTTTTTCTATTATTTTGATGGAATTTAGTGGCAGACAGGAAAGAGATGTCGGTTTAGCAATTAAGAATGTCGTTATTTCTTTATGTAAAAATCCACTTATTATTTCTCCCATTTTAGGTGCTGTTATGCTGGCATCCAGTATAAAGTACCCTGGTTGTATTACACAAAGCATTAAGTTACTTGGCTCTGCAGCCTGTCCTTGTGCATTGATTGCGACAGGTCTTTTTCTGGCTCAAAAACAGGAAATAACCAGTACTTCCTTAACAATTGAACTGGTTTTACTCAAGTTGATTGCGCAACCACTCATTGCTTGGTTTTTTGCGTATTATGTTTTCAGTATGCCGGATATTTGGAGAAAGAGTGTTGTTATTCTTTCTGCCATGCCAACTGGAACTGGTCCTTTTATGCTTGCCGAATTATATAGTAAGGGTGCTGGTGTTGCTTCACGCAGCATATTGGTTTCGACAATTGGCTCAATAGCCACGCTTTCGATTTGGCTGCTTATTTTATAAGCAGTCGATTAAAGATGTAAAAAGTACGTCATTTATTCTTTTTGTATTTCTTGTTGTTTACGGTGTTTCCATAGTTGCCAAGAGTTAATTACATTTTGCCAAACAACGTAAGAACCGGCACCGACTGCGGTTACTGGCGTTAAATAAGTGTGTGCTATCCAAATAGCTAGAATAGTATTTTTTTGACCTAAAGCTTGTCCACCAGTTATTCGTTGATTATAAATAGCACCAATTTTTTTCCCGAAAAAGAATTGTAAGCAGCAAACAACAAGAGCTCCCAACGCAATCCATATTTCGGTTATGCCTTCTGCAGGTTCATGGATGAGTGTATGTGTTGTTTGTGCCATCACAATCATTAATGCTAAGGCCCAAAGATAAAAAGAGAGGTTGTAAGTTTTTGCCATTTTTATGTGCAGGCTAGGGAAGTAGCGATGGAGTAAAAAAGCCGTAATAAGAGGAGCAACTAATAATGGCAATACCCTCCAAAAGATCATGAAAAAAGCACTCCAAAAATCAATGCCTTGATACATTGGATGAATAGCAGGAACGAAAAGAGGTACAGTGATTGCAGTTGCGATATTGGATAAAATAGTAAAGCTAGTTAGCGTAGCAGGATCCCCACCCAATTTTTCTGTAATGACTGCAGCTGCGGTTGCAGTTGGAGCCAATATACAGGCCATTGCTCCTTCAGCGACTAATACATTAAAAGGAGCCATAATGAAATAAATACCTATTCCACCTCCAACTTGAAGCAGTAACAACCAAAAATGTACCATTTTGAAACGCATTTCATGCAGTGGTGTTCTGCAAAAAGTGAGTAACAACATTGCAAAGATGAGGTAGGGGATAAAAGGAACAAAAGAAACAAAAATAGGATAACCGATAGCACCTGCGATCATTGCAAGTGGGAGAGCCCAGTTTCTAATGAACTCTATGATTTTCATGGTTAAAAAGTATGGGTTAATCAGGAATCATTTTTGTTTTAAGTATTATGCTCTTATTAAAATTTCCTGATAACAGTATTTCTAGATTTTATCTGTTGGGTGGATTTTTGATTTTTGAAACGATGTCTTTTTGTTTTTGTATGTCTATGGATTGTTCATAAATAACTTCTCCTGATGGAGATTGATTTGCGTTTTCTGGTCTTTTTATTGGATCGGATTTGATTTGATCAAATTTTCTGGAAATAGTTTTTTCCGGATCTATTTTCATGGCACCGATATTTTCAGTTTTGATATCTGACCATTTATTAGATATTTCATTGACCAGATTTTCATGACAGGTAAAAAAACCACCTTTCAAACAAACAGAATCTTCTGGAAGAAGATCTCCAGTCATATACAACATAGCAAGTTTTTTTGCTAATTCTGGGTTAACAGATTCTTCACCATGATAAATATTGATTAATCGTTCTTTAATTTTTTCATGGAATTGATTGTAATAATCGTCAGCTGTTTTACATTGGATTAAACGTATTTCAACTTTATGTTCTTTTTCGTTTTTAAAGTCATGTACAGGACGATACTCAGAACACATGAAAGCAGCTGTTTGACCTTGTGTATAGCTAGGCATATTGCTGTCGTTATATAAGTCTTTATCCAGAGATAACCGAAGCGTACCGGTAAATGGGATTTTGTCGTTTGGTTTATTTATTTCATAAATGATTTCTTGCTTGGAATGGTCAACATGAGATATAGATCCTTTTATAACGGTACCTGTTCCACGAAGGCGGTGGTACTGATCTTCTGCTGTTGCAAAGTTACGGCGAAAATCATTAATGATGTTGTCAGCATATAAGACGTTATAGGGGTTTAGGATGTTGGATGGGGCTAATTGGGCGTAAATTGACGTTTCTCCCTTGCGGAAAATGTCTTCCAATACCAAATTGGCTGCAAAATGAATATACCCTTGGTTCATGTCTTCAGGTTTGATCGATTTGTTTGAATCATCACATCCGAAAAGAATGAATATAAACAATAAGCAAGGTAATATTTTTTTCATGATTTGATTTGGAATACTTATCAAAAAGCAATAGAGCGAATCATACCGTGTTTGTACTTCTCAAACAAACAAGAAAAGTATAAAGCAATAAAATTTTATTATCCTTTGATGTTGATGATAGGTCGAATATGATGCAAGACATCAACTAAATCAGCTTGCATTTGCATGACTTCCCAAATGTTTTTGTAAGCATTTGGTGCTTCTTCCAGTGTGCTGCGGTTAATTCGTGCTGTAATGTTTTTTTCTTTCATCATGGTAGCAAAGGTATTGAGGTCTATTTTATTTTTTGCTTCTTTTCGTCCCATGACTCTACCAGCGCCATGTGAGCTTGAAGAAAGGCTTTCAGGGTTACCTTTTCCTTTGACGATAAAAGACCCGTCTCTCATATTTCCAGGAATAACGCCAAACATATCTTTTTCTGCATGGGTTGCTCCTTTTCTATGAATCCACAGGTTATCTTTTTTTTCAGCATGATTATGCGTTCTATTAATGAGCGTGCTTGTTAGGATTTTTCCATCGATTTGCGATTGAATTGCTTCTACGACTGTATTCAAAATTTGGAGTCGATTTTCTAATGCAAATTCTAGGCAGTATGTCATATCACAAATGTAGTCTTCTCCAGCGGAAGAGTCTGTTTTAAGTCCGTAAAATCCTTCTCTGGCTCGTCCATCAGGAGAGGCTATTTTTAGGTAATGTGTTGCGATGGAGTGACCGATATTTCTGCTGCCAGAATGAATGACAATCCAAATGTCATTGGATTCATCTTCACCAATTTCTACAAAATGGTTTCCACTGCCAAGTGTTCCGAGTTGATTTAATCCACCATTAGCCATTAGCTTTTTTAAGGCAGGAGTTTGCTCTAATTTTTTATATTTATTCCATTCAAGAGGATGTTTTCGATGAGCAAATCCTACAGGTAGGCGGTTATAGATTTGTTTAAAAATAGATTCTGCATGTTGTTTGATGTCATCCGCATGAAAATTGGTTTTTATAGCACACATGCCACAACCAATATCATAGCCAACAAAACTGGGATAAATCATTCCATCGACTGCCACAACTGCACCAATAGGTAAGGTATAGCCTGCATGTGCATCTGGCATCAGAGCACCTTTTATAACGGAATCTTGTTCCATAGCACCAATAAATTGGTTAATGGCTCGTTCATCTAGATGTTCGGCAAAAATTCGATATGGTTTACCTGTGGCGTCAATCTTCTTCAGTTTCATTTTTTATAAGGATGCAATCAAATCATCTTATTAAGGATACACCAGAAATATTTTTTAATAAGAGATGTTGTTTATTTTTTAAGAAATCTTGAATGAAGAAAGTATAAAATTGTATATAATTCAATTGTTAACATGTTTTAATAAATTTTTTAATGCAGATTAGATCTTCTCTTATTGCTACTATGTATGGTGATGCGTACAGCCAGTCTGGCTTACGTTCAGCAGTTACATCTCGTCAGGAAGAAGATGCTTTTGTATTAGAAAATAGGAAAGGTTCTGAACTTTTTCAATCACGTGACTCTCAGACTGCTTTAAGTAGACTTCAAGAAGAGAAATCACTCATATCCAGTCAGGCTTTAAAGGCACCAACTGGTGCTAGTGAAGTGGGCATGAATTTTTCTCATATTAATTCTTCCACAACATTATCTATTTCAGAGGCTGCATTATCTTTGTTTCAAAATGAAAAGAAAGAAGCATTGTCTGCTATGCCTTTTGCTAATGATGATAAAGAGAATGCATTATCCGATGTTTCTTTATCAATGAAAGGCGAAAAAACAGATAATGAGAAAACATCAGAAATAGGTGGGAGTGCTAAAGCAGATGAAAAGGGTGATTTTAAAGAAGATGAAAATGATCCGCAGGTAAAGATTGAAATTAACCAGCTCAAACAAAGAGAAAAGGAAGTAATAGCTCATGAAGCGGCTCATAAGGCTGTAGGAGGACAATATACAGGAGCGGTTAGTTATACCTATACAATGGGACCTGATAATAAAAAATATATCAGTGGGGGTGAGGTTTCTATTCGTACCCCTTCCAGTAGTGATCCAGAAGAAGTGTTACGTATTGCTGAAATAGTCAGAAGAGCAGCGTTAGCTCCGGCTGATCCTTCTAGTCAGGATATTAGTGTAGCAGCAGATGCTTCACAAAGAGCGGCTAATGCAAGAGCAGAGATTGCAAAGCTTGATCGTGAAGAAATGATGCAAAAGCAAAAAGAGCAAGTAAGCAACAATGATTCTGAGAAAATGAAAAAAGTTGATTCTGCAGATTCCATTTCTGATGAAAAAAGTAAAGCACAAAAAACTGATATATCTGCTATAAGAGTTTCTCAGGGGCAAAAAGCGTTAAAAGCTTATTTTACGCAGTCCAATCTTTTTAAACAAATTGGTGAAAATCGTTTTTCCGTAATTGGTTAAGATTATTTTTAATCAAATTCAATCAGTTTGATTCAATCCTGTCTTTTTAAAGCTTTTCGAATTCTTTCATATTTTCAATGATGCCAATTACGGCTGGTTTTTTGCGTATTGTAAAAATACATAAAAACATTGTTTATCTTTCAAAATAATTTAGAAAAGATGTTTGTATTGGTCATTTGGTGTCGCATGAGTTGGTTATAGTGGAATAAGGATTCAATAATGCTGGCGTTAAATGATGAAAAAATATAGAGAGTTGATAGAAAAAGTAAAAGAAGAAAAAAGATCTAATTTGAAGATATCTGATTATAGAGTTAAGGATATCAGTCCATTATTTTCTCTTTCTCATCTAACAGAATTAAGTTTAAATGGCTGTTTAAGAATTCAGGATATCAAGCCATTGAAATATTTAATGAATTTGAGAAAGCTTGATTTGTTTAGATTAAAGCGATTGGAAGATATTAGTTCGTTGTCTTTTTTGATAAATCTAACGGAATTAAATTTGTGTTGCTGTGAAAACATTAAAGATATTCGTCCATTGTCAGCTTTAGGAAATTTGACCTATTTGGATTTATCTTGTTGTTATGAACTTAAAGATATTTCCCCGATATCATTTTTGAGTAATTTGACTCATTTGGATTTAGGATTTTGTAAAAATGTTCAGGATTTCAGTCCGTTGAATGCTTTGACGCAATTAACCCATTTAGAATTTTCCGGTTATAACCAGTTAAAGGATTTAAGTCTTTTATCATCTTTAAGTAATTTGAATAATCTGAATTTATATGATTGTCATAATCTTAAAGATATAAGCGAAATCGTTTCTTTACAAAATCTGAAATCAATCAATTTGTCTCGTTGTAACAAAATAAAGGATTTCAGTCCTTTATGTTATTTATCCAGTCTGGAAGAATGGACTTTGCCGGTTCGATCGAACATAGAGAATATTCTTCCCAAATCATCTATCGCAGAGATACATCAAGATGAACAGGGGAGACTGCATAACGAAAAAGGACCATCCATTTCCTATAAGGAAGGATTGAATCTTTATCATTGGCATGGTGTTGCCATTCCAAAAAGCTGGATCGTAGAAAATCTGCCATCACCTCAAGAAGCATTGGAATTGTGGGATGTAGAACGACGTCGGGTTGCCTGTGAAATGATAGGTTGGGTAAATATCATCAAAGAACTCGATGCTAAGGTGATAGATGAAAATCCGGATCCTGAAATTGGAACCTTGCTTGAGGTTCTGTTACCTGGTTCAAGAAAAAAAGATAGATTTTTAAAAGTCAGATGTGGAACAGGAAGAGAATTTGTCATACCAGTTCCACCAAACAAAAGAACAGCTCATGGAGCTAATGCATGGACATGGGGGCTTGATACTTCCAAATATCGTCCAGAAGTCAGAACCTGATTAATTATTAATGGAGAATAAAATGAAAGCGAAAACATTCAAGAATCAGGCAGCACAAGGGGATCTTTTTATTCGTCGAATCAAGGCTCTTCCCAAAAATATCAAACGGGTTTTTCCAGAAGATGGGCAATATATCGTTGCTCATTCGGAAACAGGTCATAACCATGTGATAGAAGCAACAGAAAATGTCACTTTTTATAAGACTGAAGATCCGATGGTGAGTTATCTTCAGGTAATTGAAGCAACGGAAATAACAGAAGCCTTACTTAAACATTTAAGAAGTTTTGATACGCACCAGACGATTTCCATTTCTCCAGGAGTCTATGAATTACGTCGTCAAAGAGAATATACCCCGCAGGGATGGCGACAAATCATGGATTGATTTCAAAATGAAAGATGCTGTACAGAATCATTAGATTAAGGGGTGTCGATTCGAGTGATCAATGACTTAGCGTAAAGTCAGATAATTTGAATCCATTATGCGATATCGATATCCCTTTTTGATTTGTTCTTTTTGCATATCAACCACTTCACGCCATTGTGATGCTTTTTGGGAATTGGAAGATAATCCCAGTTGTCCATATTGATAAATTTCAGATAAACGTTCCATGGAAGAAAGATTGCCTTTTGAAGCGCTTTTTGCGTACCAATATAAAGATTGTTTTTTATTTTTTGACATGCCAAGCCCTGTTTCGTAAGCGTATGCCAATTCATATTGCGCTTGGGAATCGCCTTTTTTTGCACCATCGGTTTTTAAACGTGTGGCTTTGGAAAGATTAGGATGAACACCCATTCCTTTTGTATATATTTGAATTAGGAGTTGGCGAGAACAGGAGTCGTTGTATTGTGTTGCTCTTTCAAGTGTTTTAATCGCTTTAGCCGTATTTTTTTGTAAGCCATTTCCTTCTAGCATCATGCGTGCCAGTTTACACTGGGCAAGACCATTTCCTTTTTCGGCTGCTTTGCTGTACCAGCTGGCTGCTTTTTCCAAGTCTTTATTAACAATTTTTCCTTCGATATAGGTATCTCCAAGGTAGAGCATGGCACTGGCGACACCATTTTCTGCTGATTTTTGAAACCATTGAAATGATTTTTGTTGATTTTTTTGTGTTCCTTCTCCAATGAGATATGAATAGGCTAAGTTAAATTGAGCGGAAGGATTACCTTGTTCTGCTGATTTGGTGAACCATTGAAAGGCAGTTTGATAATTGGGGCGAACATAGATGCCATTGGTATACATGACACCAAGGCGATTTTGTACATTGGCATTGGTTTGTACATGTGGTTTTAGAAAATAGGTAAGAGCTTCTTTGTATTGTCCACGTTGATACAGTTTCATTCCTTTTTGAATATCATCTGCCAAAATGGTTGTACAAAAAGAAAGTAAGAAACAGAGAAAGAAAGATACAGAAAACTTTTTCATTGTGTGCGACTTTACTAAAACAAGGCTTATATGATTGTGTAAGGATGGTATAAGCGTTAATTTTTTTGAAAGTAGAAATAAAAAAGGAATGTAAGCTTAATTGTTCCAATGGACTTCAATTTGTTCACTCCATGGAGTTCGAATAAGTGTATATATCCAGGGAAATTCTTTTAATAGATGATCATGAGGACGAGGACTGACAGTTAAGGAAGAAGCGAGTTCAATTTTTAATATACCTTTTCTGCAAATAAATTTTTCTCGTAAATCATCAATGGTCATATTTCCTAATGCACTCCAATGAGCCAGCATTGCTTCCAGAATTTGATCAGCTTGCTGTTTTTCTATATCACTAAGAGAAACAGAAGAGGGAATAGGTTGCTTGATTGGCCAACCGCAAAGTAAAGCGTTTAAAGACAGGTTTTTGTTGGTAGTTGTATTTCCGGTTGCCATGTATTCCAGCAAATGGATTGCTTTAGCGTGCACATCGTGATTTAAAAAGCGCATCACATCCAGAAATCCGAGATTTTTGAAAAAACGCGGTAAAAAAGGAACAACCAGAACTAATCCGGCGTTTTCAATTTCAAATTCTGTTTCTTTGTTCATGGTTACGAGTAGGGAAGATTTTATTTTTGGTAATCAAGAACGATTAAAGTGCTATTAATTTTGCTGCGTATTCCAAAGTCTTTTTGCTTCGTATGTGGCATCTTCCAGTCTGTCTTCAAAATCACTGGATATGGATGTGGAACAGGTTTTACAAGTGACTTTTGCTAAAAAACGATCACCGAAGGGTCGTGAACATTCTGAATATTCCATGGTTTCAATAATTGGGGTATTCCCACAAGAAGGGCAAAGCAAAAGATCCTTGTTTTCCATATATTTCTCCAATCATCAATCTTTATGCATTTTACTGTGAAAAGAATAAAGATAAATCATAAAGGGTGTTATGTGAACGTGTTTTTAGAAAAAGTGTTTTTTAGTCTGGATGAAAATAATCCATATTTGATAAAAAACAAGGCTAATAATTCGCAAAGCCAGTATGGATGCGGGTTTTACCTGTGAATAAAAAAGTCAAGAAAAAAATT
Organism: Oxalobacter sp.; assembly: GCA_045603905.1. Taxonomy (GTDB): domain Bacteria; phylum Pseudomonadota; class Gammaproteobacteria; order Burkholderiales; family Burkholderiaceae_D; genus Oxalobacter. The sequence continues at coordinate 32,549 of JAZUNA010000055.1, forward strand.
TAAAAAATTTTTTTTGTTTTTAAATTGTTAACTTTATAAATCATTGATTTTATTTGATTTTTTATATTAGGTTTTGCATGTGCAAATTGTTGAAAGTGAGATGAAATCTTGTTTTGAGGCATGTCAATAGGAATTTATCCACAAAGTTATCCACAGAAGATGTGGAATGGAATAAAAAGTCTTATGTAATAAAAACTTAGAAACGAAACTAGAAATTACATGAAGTTTTTATATGTTAAAAAAGAAGTTTGGTAAAGAAAATGTCTTATTGACATTTGCTCAAAAATCGTTTTTAGCGAGAAAAAACCAAAAATCTATTTTGAGGAGTAGTGTATTTTTTTAGATATAAAAGGGTTTGTATAGGACGATATGATACAATAAATACTGTAATTATTAACAGTATTTATTGGTGTATGCCATCCTTTATTCATTCTTTTGCTTTGCCTATTGTTTTTGTTGAAGGTTCTGTTCAAGCAGGGTTTCCGACACCGGAATCAGATGCATTTTCCAGGCGTATTGATCTCAATGACATCCTTTTGATTCATAAGGATTCCTCTTTTTTGTTTCGTGTGAGGGGGGATTCCATGAAAGGTATTGGCATTTATGACGGTGATACGGTTGTTGTCGATCGTTCTATTGAACCTTGTAACAATCAAATTGTTCTTGCCGTTTTAGATGGAGAATTCACGATAAAACGCCTGGTTGTGAATAATGGGAAATATTATCTTTTTCCAGAAAACGATGCTTATCCTGTTTTTGAGTTGAAAGAGGGGCAGGAACTACAAATTTGGGGAGTGGTAACAAGCAGTATCAGAAAATATATTTAAGGACATTCAGATGCAACAAATTGCACTGATTGATGGCAATAATTTTTTCGTTTCTTGTGAACGCGTATTTCAACCGGAATTAAAAGACAAACCGGTCATTGTTTTGTCCAGTAATGATGGTTGTGCGATATCTCGTAGTAATGAAGCCAAGGCATTGGGCATCAAAATGGGAGAGCCTTGGTTTTTGTTTCGTAATCATCCCAAGTTTCGTGATCTTGTTGTGAGGTCCAGTAATTTTGCGCTTTATGCGGATATGAGTAACCGTTTTATGCGGGTACTTTCAGCGTTTTCTCCTATACAGGAAATCTACAGTATCGATGAGAGTTTTCTTGATTTAACGGGGTTTTCGGATATTAGGGATCGTACTTTTTTAATCAAGGATACGGTTATGAAATATCTTGGATTACCTGTTTGTGTCGGGGTGGGATCAACGAAGACATTAGCCAAACTGGCTAATTATGTTGCAAAGAAACATCCAAAATCTCCAGGTGTATTCAATCTTAATGCATTAAATGATCAGCAACAGAGTAAGTTGCTTGGTGCTATCGATATTGATGAATTGTGGGGAATTGGTCGTAGAACTTCTGCAAAGCTAAAACAACAGCATATTTATACGGTTTTGGATTTAAGAGAAGCCAATTTGGAAGAGATGCGTTTTAAATATGGTGTCACTATGGAGCGCATCATTATGGAGTTAAGGGGAACGTCTTGTATTGATCTGGTTGAAGTTTCCCCACCGAGAAAACAAATTCTCTCAAGCAGATCATTTGGTCAACCGATTACGGATTTATTCGATCTCGAAAATGCGATTTCTTTTTTTGCCGCTAAAACTACCAGAAAACTTCGGGATCAGCATTCGGTTTGCAGTTTGATTCAGGTTTTTATTCATACCAGTAGATTTACGACGACTTCTGAACAATATCATTCATCTATCACCATCAATCTTTCAGAGCCAACACAAAATACGCATTTGATTACAAAAGCAGCTCTTTCAGGATTGGGATCAATTTATAAAAAAGGGATGCAATATAAGAGAGCAGGTGTTTGTTTATTGGAAATTTCCTCTTCTTGTTGCATACAAGGGGATCTTTTTCATCATACTTTTAACGGTGGTTTGAGTGCGGTTATGGATACTATTAATGATAAATTTGGTGAAGGGACAATCAGATTATCGATTGATGATTCCAAGAAAAGAAATTGGTCAGCAAGAAAAGATTTGATGTCAGATCGATATACAACGAAATGGGATGAATTACCTGTTTGTTTTGCGAAGTAGTAGATGGATATGTTTTTTATTGCTTCATTTTTATTCTGTAAAAAATTCTTTAAAAATAAGAGCTTATAAGATAGTAAAGAGAGAAGAATATGAGCAATAAAAAAACCTTATAAAGCAAGTTTCGTAAGCACTTGTTTTATAAGGATTTTTTCTTGGTACAGGGCCGGAGTCGAATAACATATTGAAACCTGCATGAATACTTATTTTTTTGAATTTAAAAAATAAATAAGTACCTAAAAAAGTACCCATTTTTATTTCTTCATTAATCATCATTTAAAAGTTCTTTGTTTTATATCATTGTGTGTTACATGGAAGTGTTAG
>JAZUNA010000056.1:0-9263 GCA_045603905.1 Oxalobacter sp.
GTCGTTATTATGGAAAACCAAGTATCGTCGCAACACAAATGTTGGAGTCGATGACTTACTCTCCAACGCCAACACGTGCAGAAGCATCAGATGTTGCCAGTGCGATTTATGATGGGGCTGATGCGGTTATGCTTTCAGCAGAATCTGCAAGTGGGGCATATCCAGTGCAGGCTGTGTCTATTATGGATCGTATTATCAATGAAGTAGAGCGAGATCCGATTTATCCTAAAATGGTAAATGCACAATATGAAATGCTTTTACCTTCTCCACGTGACGCTATTTTTGTAGCGTTAAGAGCAGTTACGCATATTATTCGGGCTGTTGCGATTGTAACGTATACGGATTCAGGAAGTACCGCTCTCAGAGCAGCCAGAGAGCGCCCGATGGCGCCTATTTTGAGTATTACTCCGCATATAGCAACGGCAAGGCGTTTAGCCTTAGCTTGGGGAGTGCACTCGACTGTTATCGATCATGACGTGGCAGATGTTGATGAAATGGTTGATATTGCCTGTCATACGGCTTTTAAAGAAGGTTTTGGTCTAAAAGGTGATCAGATAGCTATTGCGGCTGGAATGCCGTTTGGACAGCCGGGTAATACCAATTTATTACGTGTAGCTGAAATTCCTGAATTGCAGTAAAAGGTGTTGTTTTAATTTTGGGGTGAAATATAAAAGATGAATAAAAAAAATATTTTAAAACCCGGCTTAAAAGGAAACTTATCTTTTATTGTAGAAAAACAACACTCTGCCATTTTTATGGGGAGCGGGACAAGAAATGTTTTAGCAACACCAGCTTTAGTTGCATTTCTTGAGGCAGCATCTCAGGAAGCACTTAATGCCTACTTGGAAGAAAATTATCAAACTGTAGGAACATACTTGGAATTATCACATCATGGTGCAACGCCAATAGGAATGCGGGTAGATGTTACTGCAGAATTAATTGACGTGAACAAACGAATGCTTACTTTTCGTTTAAATGCTTTTGATGAAATAGAGGAAATTGCGTCTGGTAAACATATTCGAACATTAGCCTTGGCATCAAGTTTGGACAGAATGTTGCAAAAAAAAGCAAAAAAATAAAAAAATTGTCTAGAAAAATGTCAAAAATATGTTTGATTTTGCATGAAGTTTGGTAATATTCCATATCCATTTTGGATTTATCAGAATGTGATTAAAAAATCTAATCTTGACCAAGGTCATTTTCAGCAGCAGATTGTTCTCGCACAATAGGCATGCTATTCCGTCGATTAGAAAGAATTTTTTCTAGTTTACGGTGAAGTTTCATTGGCAAGAGTGCAAAATCCGGAAGAAAAACGGAAGCATAATTTTATAGGAGAGTAGAATATGGCTACACAAGAAAAGTACCCAAATCGGTGGGTGCAGCTTATTCTCGGTATTGTATGTATGGCTACTGTAGCAAACTGTCAATACGGGTGGACGCTGTTCGTAGCACCGATTCAAGATAAGTATCACTGGGCACGTACTGCAATTCAGCTGTCATTTACCATCTTCATCTTCTTCGAAACCTGGTTGGTTCCTGTTGAAGGTTGGGCGGTTGACAAATTTGGTCCAAGACCAGTTATTGCAACTGGTGCGATCCTGACCACTATTGGTTGGTTGATTTATTCCATGGCATCAAGCCTGACAGTTCTGTACTTCGCATCCATCATCACCGGTATCGGTGCTGGTGCTGTTTACGGTACTGCTGTTGGTAATGCATTGAAATGGTTCCCAGATAAACGCGGTTTGGCTTCTGGTGCAACAGCTGCTGGTTTCGGTGGTGGTGCTGCGCTGACCGTTATTCCTGTTGCATCCATGATCAACAGCTCCGGTTACGAGCAAACCTTCTTGGTATTTGGTATCATCCAAGGTATCATCATCTTTATCTGCGCAATGTTCATGCCACGTGCTAAATTGCCACCAGGTACCAAAGCAGTTCCACGTGTTGTTTCCAGTAAGAAAGACTTCACACCAACTCAAATCATGAGACAGCCACTCTTCTGGTTGATCTACATCTGCTTCGTTGGTGTTGCTTCTGGTGGTATTATGGCAACCGCTTCTTTCGGTCCAGTTTCCCGTGACTATGGTCTGTCCCGTATCCCTGTTACTTTGGTTGGTGTAACCCTCCCACTGTTGACAATGGCAATGTCTATCGACAACATCGCTAACGGTTTGACCCGTCCACTCTGCGGATATCTCTCCGATAGATTTGGTCGTGAAAACATCATGTTCTTAGTGTTCATGGGTGAAGGCTTCGCATTGCTCGGCTTGATGGCTTATGGACGTACACCGTTCGGCTTCATGCTCTTCGCAGCATTGACCTTCGCATTCTGGGGTGAAATCTTCTCACTCTTCCCATCCATGTGTGCTGACACCTTCGGTGTGAAGAACGCAGCTGGTAACGCAGGTACACTGTACACAGCTAAAGGAACTTCCTCATTGCTGGTTCCACTCGCAGCAGGTCTCTCTGCTGGTGGTAACTGGGATCGCGTGTTCGTTCTCTCCGCTGTTATCGCATTCACCTGCTCCTGCTTGGCATTCTTCGTATTGAAACCATGGCGTCGTCGCTTCATTCTCAACAACAATGCTGAGATTGAAGCAGCTGAAGCAGCAGCAGCTAAAGCTGCTTAATCAGAGAGCTGATAATTCAGGAGTATTTCTAAATTACTCCTGATGCGAAAGCAAAAAATAAAAGCGGTAGTGTTTAGGCACTGCCGCTTTTCCTTTGTTAAAGTATTTGGTAATAACTTTGGATAAGTTAGGGTAAATAATAAAAGGATTGAGGCGGTTTTTTTTGATTTAATACCGTACTTATATCCAAAGGATTTGAATAACGCTTAGGAAAGCTAATTTTTATTGCAAGAGCCTTTTTAGTGTCTTTGAAGTACTCATCAAATGTTATTTTAGATATTCCTGAAAAAGTTGATGTGATTGTCCATAATTGATCAGGTGAATCTGAAATAATTTCTTCAATAGTAAATTCGCCGAGAATTTTTCCAACAGGTTTTGTCGCATAAATGACAACTGTTTTTACTGCTTTATTTTTTGGAAGTCGTTTCCTGAACTCAAATAGTTTTTTTCCATCCAGAATTTTTTCTGCGTATTCAGGTTTTATAGATAACAAAATTCTCATTAGCGATAAATGAATAGAAAATTTTTAAAGAAAATAAGACGTGGGGTGAAAAGTTTGTTGGTGCAGGATATTTATTGAATAAATATTTAAATACTTATTCAGTAAATATCCTGAAAGTGCTTAATACGAATTAAAAATTAAATTTTTCCCTGATTTTTTAAGCGGCTCAGGGTTTCAGGAGAAAGATTCAAATAGGATGCCAGTTCTTTTTTTGGCATACGATCAAATAAATCAGGATGTTTCCGCAAAAAACGATGGACGCGACCTGGTGCATCCAGTAAATGCAATGTAATTGTATGAGACATAATGCTGCTCATGATGCGTAAAACTTCCATTTCAAAAAGATGTTTTAACTTAGGCTTGTTTTCAATAAAAGCAGACCAAGTCGGCATGGCAATACGAGCAACACGTGTTTTTGTAACAGCGATAATACTAAATGAGGCCGCCTTATTTAATTTCCAGGAAGCATAAGTTGCTTCCATATGACGCTCACTAGTAAATCGCAAAATCATTTCTTTCGCGTGTTGATTTGCTACAGCTCTTTTTAAAATTCCATCAAGTACAAAAATAACATCTAGATCCTTGTCTCCTTGATGGGTTAAACAATCACTTTTAGAGTGGTCGGTCACATCCAAAAGCGGCTCGAGTTCCATTAATTCCTGTTGTGTTAATTCTCTTAATAAACAATTTTGAGAAAGTTGAACACGAATAATATTTTTTTCAGGATGATTTGCAATTAAAGCCATGGGTATTTAATTTAATTTTGATATCAAATAACAAAGCATCTTAAAAATTTTGATAAAGATTAAGATATATAGCATTCTAAAGTAAAAAGTTGATCTGTATCAAGAATATATCTGGACGAAACAGGCTAAGATATCAATTAGCTTGAATATTTGGCACGAAATATTTCTTTTATTAGAAAATAATATAAGCTGAATATTAGGTTATCTGATTTGCTCTTTGCTGAGGATAATGATGTAAATTTTTCAGCAAAGGAGAGTTGTATTTAGCAACACATACCACAATTGGAGGAAATCACATTATGGGTAATTATCCAATCCCAACAGATAAGGCATTATCTGGTGTACGTATTCTCGACATGACTCACGTACAAGCAGGTCCAACCTCTTCCCAGCTCTTAGCATGGCTGGGTGCTGACGTTGTTAAATTTGAAGCACCAACCGGTGATATTACTCGTCGTCAGCTGGCTCCTGTTATCAATGGCGTACGTCAAGAAAGCTACTATTTCAAAATGTTGAACAGTAACAAACGTTCCATCACTGTCAACATGAAAAGTAAAGCAGGTCAAGAAGTGTTCGAACAACTCGTCAAAAATTGTGACGTAATTATGGACAACTTCGGTCCTGGCGTATTAACCCGCTTAGGTTATCCAAATGCTAAATTGCATGAACTGAACCCAGCATTGATCATCGCATCCATTAAAGGTTTCGGTGCATCTGGTCCATATGCAGATTTCAAAGCATACGAACCAATCGCTCAAGCTATGGGTGGTTCTATGTCCACAACTGGTGATCCAAATGGACCTCCAACCATTACCGGTGCATTCATCGGTGACAGTGGTACCGGTGTTCACTTGGCATTAGGTATCGTTGCAGCTCTGTATCATCGTACACACAACGGTGGTGTAGGTCAGGAAGTTGAAGCAGCAATGCAAGACTCCGTCATGAACCTCTGCCGTGTGAAATTCCGCGACCACCAACGTCTGCTCGGTGGTACCGCAGCATTGACCGAGTACAGCCCTCCAACCTTAGGTCTGACTTATGTTCCACGTGCAATGAACGACTCCGGTGGTGGTCACGTTGGTAACGCAATTCCATGTAAACCATTCGGTCCAAATGACTATGTATACATGGTTGCACAAGCTCCAGTTGTTCCTGTTCTGTTGAAAGAAATCGGTCTTGCAGAAGATGATGAGCGTTTTGCTCCAGCAGAAGCACGTAACAAAAACCAAGTTGAACTCTGGAAATATGTCGCAGAATACACCAAAAACTACACCAAGTTTGAGGTAACTGCTCGCTTCAACGAACTCGACATTCCTTGCGGTCCAGTATTGTCAACCGAGGACATCACTAAAGATCCACACGTAGCATATCGTGAAATGTGGTACAAAGTTGAAGGCCATCCAGAAGGTGACTACTACACCGTTGGTATGCCAGTCAAACTGTCCAAAGGTAATGTTGACAAGCTCCTCCCATCCCCAGGACTGGGTGAGCACACCGAAGAAATCGCAAAACAAGTTTGTGGATTCTCCGATGCTGATTACACCAGACTCAAAGAAGCTGGTGCATTTACCAGCCCTCCAAAAGCTAAGTAATCTTAGAATTTAGGAGAAAAGGACAATAAGCGTAAGCTTTATTGACTAAAAAATGGGTAGGCATATGTCTACCCATTTTCATTTTTTTTTGGGACTATGCGAGTAGCAATTATTGGACAACAGGAATTTGGGCAAGCTGTTCTAGATGCTTTTATAGAACGTGGGGATATTGTTGCTGGTGTTTTTATAGCGCCAGAAAAGCAAGATGACCAACCTGATCCTTTACGCGTAGCTGCACAAAAAAGAAATATTCCTGTATTTCAGATGCCAAGATTGACGGATATAGCCGCAGAACAAGCTATGAGGAGTTTGGATGTCGATATTGCTGTTATGGCATACGTTTTGCAGTTCGCGCCGCAAAGTTTTGTAAATATTCCTCGTTTTGGAACTATTCAGTATCATCCTTCGTTATTGCCGAAATACAGAGGCCCAAGTTCTATAAGCTGGTCTATTATTTGTGGTGATACAGAGACAGGCTTGACTATTTTTCGTCCAACTGACGGAATGGATGAAGGACCTATCATTCTTCAGAAAAAAGTGCCTATTTTGCCTGACGATACTTTAGGAAGTCTTTATCAGAATCAATTATTCCCGCTTGGTGTAAAAGCTTTACTGGAGGCTGCTGATCTGGTTGTATCAGGAAAACATACAGAAACTCTTCAGGATAAATCAAAAGCAAGTTACGAAGGATGGCTGCGTTCTGCGGAGTCTAAAATTGATTGGAATAAACACATTAACCTTGTATACAATTTGATTCGAGGTTGTGATCCATCTCCTGGAGCATGGACAACGTTACAGGGTGAAAAGGTTTATTTCTTTGACGTAAAAAAACATCTTTTACCATCGTTTAAAGATATTAAAGGTCAAATTGGTTGCATATCTGAAATAGGCGACAAGAGTTTCCGTGTTACTGTTCATGGCGGGCAAATTGAAGTATTTTCTATTCGATTAGCTAATGCAAAAAGACAGTCTGCAATAGAATATATTCATCAAAAAAAACTATCTATAGGCAGCCAATTAGGAAATTAATTCGATAACATTGCTCAGAAGAAATAAATTTTATGTCTATCTGAATTAGTGTTATGATTGCATTTACCGAGGAGCGTTGCGACGAAATAGCAAAAAATCATAACAATTTCGCCAGGCTCGGTTACTTCCTTTAACGGCGCTCACGTTGCTTTTTTTTATTTTTTTAAGAAAGGGGGCGTGATGAGCGCTACTACCAATACCAGAAACGATTGCGTTATCGCAGATATTAATTTAGCCGATTGGGGCCACAAAGAAATCAAAATTGCTGAAACCGAAATGCCAGGACTGATGGCTATTCGTGAAGAATACGCTGAAAGCAAACCATTAAAAGGAGCTCGCATTACGGGCTCATTACATATGACTATTCAAACTGCAGTACTGATCCAAACATTGGAAGCACTAGGTGCTGAAGTACGTTGGGCATCATGTAATATTTATTCAACACAAGATCATGCAGCAGCAGCGATAGCTTCTGGAGGAACACCTGTTTTTGCTTATAAAGGCGAAACATTAGATGAATATTGGGAATACACTCATAGAATTTTTGATTGGCCAGATGGTGGTTACTCCAACATGATTTTAGATGATGGTGGTGATGCAACGTTGCTTTTACATCTGGGATCTCGTGCTGAGTCTGATGCGTCTATCTTAAATAATCCAGGCTCAGAAGAGGAAACTTGTCTTTTTAATGCGATTAAACGCTACTTGAAAGTTGATCCACAGTGGTACTCAAAAAGATTAGCGCATATTAAAGGCGTAACAGAAGAAACAACAACCGGTGTTAACCGACTTTATCAAATGCATAAAGAAGGTAAATTGCGTTTTCCGGCTATTAATGTCAATGACTCTGTTACCAAATCAAAATTTGATAATTTATATGGTTGTCGTGAGTCATTAGTAGACGGTATTAAACGAGCAACAGATGTGATGATTGCAGGTAAGATCGCTGTAGTTTGTGGCTATGGTGACGTTGGAAAAGGTTCTGCTCAAGCGTTACGCGCGTTATCAGCTCAAGTATGGGTGACAGAAATTGATCCAATCTGTGCGCTGCAGGCTGCAATGGAAGGCTATCGTGTGGTTACGATGGATTATGCAGCAGTGCACGGCGATATATTTGTGACAGCTACAGGTAATTATCACGTTATTACATATGAGCATATGCAACGTATGAAGGACCAAGCTATTGTTTGTAATATTGGTCATTTTGATAATGAAATTGATGTGGCAAGTCTTAAAGAAAATTGTCAGTGGGAAAACATCAAACCACAAGTTGATCATGTTATCTTCCAGGACGGACATAGAATTATTTTGTTAGCAGAAGGTAGATTGGTCAATTTAGGTTGCGGTACAGGACATCCATCCTATGTAATGAGCTCTTCATTTGCGAATCAAACAATGGCACAGATAGAGCTGTTTACAAACACTTCTGCATATCCAGTTGGGGTTTACACATTGCCTAAACATTTGGATGAAAAAGTGGCAATGCTTCAATTGAAGAAACTCAATGCTCAGTTAACTGTACTGACTGATGAGCAGGCTGCTTACATTGGTGTCAAGAAAGAAGGTCCTTATAAACCCGATCATTATCGTTATTAATAAGTATTTTCTTGTTTTTCTACCTAAATATTAAGTAGAAAAGAGGGCGATAAATGCGATGGATTCTTGTCTGGCTAATTAATACGGTATCGCTTTTTGCGTTACCGTATCTCATGTCATCCATTACTATTCGCAGTTTTGGGACAGCGTTACTAGCAGCATTAATTTTAGGTCTGATTAATGCTTTAATCAGACCGGTTATTATGCTTTTAACGTTACCCGTAACCATGCTGACGCTTGGCCTTTTTATTTTTGTTGTTAATGGGCTGATGTTTTGGCTTGTATCAGGACTTATATCAGGTTTTCAAGTTGGAGGCTTTTGGTCAGCTGTTGGAGGTGCCCTGCTGTATAGTATTATTTCATGGGCACTTTCTACCTTATTATTGAAGAATTAAATGCCATCTCATCATTTTAGTATTGAGTTTTTCCCTCCAAAAACAGCGGAGGCATTTGAAAAGTTACGACATACTCGTTCGCGACTGTATAAATTATCACCACAATATTTTTCGGTTACCTTAGGTGCGGGTGGGTCAACTCGTGAAGGGACACAAGATGTTGCTGTTGAAATCCATCAGGAAGGGCAACAAGCTGCTCCACATGTAACTTGTATAGGAACTTCTCGTGAATCTATTCGAGAAAAAATTATGATGTACAGGTCATTAGGAATTCGACATTTAGTTGCATTACGAGGAGATCTGCCAAGTTCTTATGGTGTTCTTGGTGAGTTCCATTACGCTAATGAATTAGTCGAATTTGTTCGTGAGGAAACCGGAGATTGGTTTTATATTGATGTGGCTGCATATCCTGAAATGCATCCTCAGGCGAAATCTCCTCAGGATGATTTAAAGAATTTCGCAAGAAAGGTAAAGGCAGGGGCAAATGCTGCTATTACTCAGTATTTCTATAATCCTGATGCATATTTTCATTTTGTGGATAATGCACGAAAAGAAGGTGTAGATGTACCGATAATTGCAGGAATTATGCCGATTACCAATTACTCAAGTCTCGTGCGTTTTTCTGATGCTTGCGGAGCAGAAATTCCACGATGGATACGTTTAAAACTGGAGAGTTTTGGTGATGATTTAGTATCTATTCGTGAGTTTGGTTTGGATGTCGTGTGTCGTTTGTGTGAACAATTGCTAGAGGGTGGAGCTCCTGGATTTCATTT
>JAZUNA010000057.1:0-28662 GCA_045603905.1 Oxalobacter sp.
AGATGGTAATGCCAGGCGACAACGTATCAATCACAGTGAAGTTAATTTCACCGATCGCGATGGAAGAAGGATTGCGTTTTGCGATTCGTGAAGGTGGTAGAACAGTTGGAGCTGGTGTCGTTTCCAAAATTATTGAGTAATAATTTGGTTAATCAGATATCTTAAATATAAAACATGCTGCGGATATAACTATCCGCAGCTCGTTCTTTGGAAAAAATCATGCAAAATCAAAAAATTCGTATTCGTCTGAAAGCATTTGACTATAAATTGATTGATCAATCTGCTCAGGAAATTATTGATACAGCAAAAAGAACTGGTGCAGTTGTAAAAGGTCCAGTTCCATTACCAACTCGTATTCAGCGTTTTGATGTTTTACGTTCACCACACGTGAATAAAACATCACGCGATCAATTTGAAATCAGAACACATCAACGTCTGATGGATATTATTGATCCAACTGATAAAACTGTTGACGCTCTGATGAAATTAGATTTGCCAGCAGGTGTTGATGTAGAGATCAAATTGCAGTAAATCAAATTACAGGAAAATTTGTTTCTGTAGTTGTGTAAAGAATAGACTGGGGATATAATCCCCGTCTGCACGCAAGCGGGTTTTGCGTGGAATAATATAAATATAGACAACCTGTCCAATCGTAGACAGGAATGGAGAATAAAAATGAGCCTAGGCCTTATTGGGCGTAAGGTTGGAATGATGCGCATCTTTACGGAAGAGGGTGAAACAGTACCTGTAACCGTAGTGGATGTATCAGACAACCGCATTACGCAAATCAAAACGACCGAAACAGATGGCTATGACGCTGTACAGGTCGCATTTGGAACGCGCCGTCCCTCTAGAGTAAATAAAGCTCTTGCAGGTCACTATAGAAAATCTGGTGTAGAAGCTGGTAGCGTTTTAAAAGAATTTCGTATTGATGCCTCTGTTGCAGCAAACCTCAAACCAGGTGATGCAGTTACTGTTGATATTTTTGAAGTCGGTCAAAAAATCGACGTACAAGGTATTACTATTGGTAAAGGTTATGCCGGTGCAATTAAACGACACAATTTCTCATCCGGTAGAGCAACACACGGTAATTCTATTTCACATAATGTTCCAGGATCCATTGGTATGAACCAAGATCCAGGACGTGTTTTCAAGGGTAAAAAAATGACGGGACATATGGGTGATGTAACCCGTACAGTACAAAATCTTGAAATTGCACGTATTGATGCTGAGCGTCAGCTTTTACTGGTTAAAGGGGCGCTTCCTGGAGCAAAAAACAGTCGCGTTATTGTTAAACCGGCTGTAAAAGCAAAAGTTAAGAAAGGAGCATAATTATGGAATTGAAGCTCCTAAATAGCAGTGATCAATCTGCAACAAAAGTTGAAGCATCCGATACTATTTTTGGTCGTGACTATAATGAAGCACTGATCCATCAGATAGTTGTTGCTTACCAAGCTAATGCACGTGGTGCAAATAGTGTACAAAAAAATCGTCGTACAGTTTCTCACACGACTAAAAAACCATGGAGACAAAAGGGTACAGGTCGTGCGCGTGCTGGTATGTCTTCATCACCATTATGGCGTGGAGGTGGTCGCGCATTCCCTAATACTGGTGAGGAAAATTATTCTCATAAAGTTAATAAGAAAATGTATCGTGCAGGTATTTGCTCGATACTGTCTCAACTTGCACGTGAAGGTCGTCTAACTGTAATTGATGAACTTTCTATAGAAGCACCAAAAACCAAGATGTTGGCAAATAAACTGAAAACATTCGGTTTTGGTTCAGTGCTTATTTTGACTGACAATTTTGATGAAAACTTGTACTTGGCATCACGTAACTTGCCAAACGTATTAGTTTTAGAACCATATCAGGCTGATCCTGTTGCACTTGTCTATTTCAAAGATGTACTGGTTACTCGTGCTGCGCTGAGCAAAATTGAGGAGATGCTGTCATGAGTAAGAATAAAAAAGTAAGTGAAGAACGCATGATGAAGGTGCTGTTGGCTCCTGTTATTTCTGAAAAATCTACGATGGTCGCTGATAAAAACGAGCAAGTTGTTTTTAGAGTCATGCGCGATGCTACTAAACCAGAAGTAAAAGCTGCGGTAGAAAATCTTTTTAAAGTGGAAGTAGAATCAGTGCAAATGCTTAATCGTATTGGTAAGCAGAAGCGTTCTGGAAAAACGATCGGTAGAAAAAATCATGTCAAACATGCATATGTTTGTCTGAAGCCGGGTCAGGAAATCAATTTTACCGAGGAGGCTTAAGAAATGGCTCTCGTTAAAGTCAAACCAACATCTCCAGGTCGTCGTGGAGTAGTAAAAGTTATCAATCCAGACTTATATAAAGGACGTCCTTATGCTGGATTGGTAGAGAAAAAGGCAAAAAATGCAGGTCGTAACAATAATGGACGCGTAACCACACGTCATATTGGTGGTGGTCACAAACATCATTATCGTGTTATTGATTTCGTACGTAATAAAGATAATATTCCTGCAAAAGTAGAACGAATTGAATACGATCCTAATCGTACAGCGAATATTGCATTAATTTGTTATGCTGATGGACAACGTAGTTACATTATTGCTCCTAAAGGATTGGCAGTGGGCGACCAATTAATGAATGGTTCAGAAGCACCAATCAAAGTAGGTAACTGTTTACCATTAAGAAATATTCCAGTTGGTACTACGATTCACTGTATTGAAATGTTGCCAGGTAAAGGCGCTCAAATGGCAAGAAGTGCAGGAGCTGCAGTAGTTTTGTTGGCTCGCGAAGGCATGTACGCACAGCTTCGTTTACGTTCAGGCGAAGTAAGACGTGTTCATATTGAGTGTCGTGCAACAATTGGTGAAGTTGGTAATGCTGAGCATAGTTTGCGTAAACTGGGTAAAGCTGGTGCAAAACGTTGGCAAGGTATTCGCCCGACGGTACGTGGTGTTGTTATGAATCCGGTTGACCATCCACATGGTGGTGGTGAGGGTAGAACTTCTGGTGGACGTCATCCTGTATCACCATGGGGACAAAAAACCAAAGGCATGAAGACACGTAGTAACAAACGTACGTCATCTATGATTGTCTCACGTCGTGGTAAAAGGAAATAGGGGTAGTATATGACTCGTTCATTGAAAAAAGGGCCTTTCTGTGATGCTCATCTGATTAAAAAGGTTGAAGCTGCACAAGAAACAAAGGACAAAAGACCGATCAGAACATGGTCACGCAGATCTACAATTATGCCGGATTTTATTGGACTGACCATAGCCGTACATAATGGTAAACAACACGTGCCAGTGTACATTTCTGAAAATATGGTAGGACACAAACTCGGTGAATTTGCGTTGACCCGTACATTCAAGGGTCATGCTGCCGATAAGAAAGCAAAAAGGTAGGAGAAAGCTATGGCAATAATGGAAACAAGAGCTGTTCTCCGTGGTGCGCGTTTATCAGCACAAAAAGGACGTTTAGTAGCTGATATGATTCGTGGTAAAAAAGTAGACCAAGCACTGGATATTTTGACTTATTCTCCAAAAAAAGGAGCGAAGCTGATTAAGCAAGTCTTGGAATCTGCAATTGCGAATGCTGAACACAATGATGGAGCAGATATTGATGAATTGAAGGTTTCTTCAATTTACGTTGAAAAAGGTCAGTTCCTGAAGCGTTACAGACCACGCGCAAAAGGTCGCGGTGATCGTATAACCAAACAAACTTGTCACATTTATGTGACCGTGGGTATTTAAGGGGGGCATGATGGGACAAAAGATTCATCCAACCGGATTTCGTCTTGCAGTAGCTCGTAATTGGTCTTCCCGTTGGTATGCAAGTAACAGTACTTTTGCGAGCATGCTGAATGAGGATTTAGAAGCTAGAGCATATCTGAAGAAAAAATTAAAGAATGCATCTGTAGGGCACATTGTAATTGAGCGTCCAGCAAAAAATGCTCGTTTTACAATCTACAGTTCTCGTCCAGGTGTTGTGATTGGAAAAAAAGGTGAAGACATTGAGGTATTGAAAAATGATCTTTCTAAGATCATGGGCGTACCTGTACATGTGAACATCGAAGAGATCCGCAAGCCAGAAACCCATGCGCAATTAATTGCAGATTCAATTACACAACAACTTGAAAAACGGATTATGTTCCGTCGTGCAATGCGTCGTGCAATGCAAAATGCAATGAGACTTGGTGCATTAGGTATCAAAGTCATGTCATCAGGTAGATTGAATGGTATCGAAATTGCTCGTACCGAATGGTACAGAGAGGGTCGTGTTCCATTACATACTCTTCGTGCTGACATTGACTATGGTTTTAGCGAAGCTTTAACAACATATGGCATCATTGGCGTAAAAGTTTGGGTATACAAAGGCGATCGTCTTGAAAATGACGAAGCTCCAAAAGTTGAAGCTAATGTAGAAGAAGATAAGAGGCGCCGTGGGTCGCGCCGTGATGATGGTGCTAAACCGGCTGGGAAACAACGTGTAAGGAAAGTGGATGGTGCATCAGCACCTAGCGGAGTAAAACGTGTTCGTGCAAAGAAAGTTGAAACCGCATCCGAGTCCATACCAGCTGAAACGGCAGGAGAATAATTATGCTGCAGCCAAGACGCAGAAAATATAGAAAAGAACAGAAAGGACGCAATACCGGTATTTCGCATGAACGCGGAACCAGTGTTTCATTTGGTGAGTTTGGTTTAAAGGCGACTGGTCGTGGAAGACTTACAGCTCGTCAAATTGAAGCGGCACGTCGTGCGATGACACGTCATATTCGTCGTGGTGGTCGTATTTGGATTAGAGTTTTCCCAGACAAGCCAATTTCTGAGAAACCTGCAGAGGTTCGTATGGGAAGCGGTAAAGGTAATCCAGAATACTGGGTAGCTGAAATTCGTCCTGGTAAAGTGCTTTATGAAATGGATGGTGTTAGCGAAGAACTTGCTCGCGAAGCATTTCGCTTAGCAGCGGCTAAGTTGCCGTTACCAACTACATTTGTGACTCGTCGGATTAGTTAGTAAAGGAGTAATTATGAAAGCTTCCGAGCTTCGCGATAAAGATCAGGCGGCATTGCAACAAGAATTGAACAGTCTGTTAAAGGCACAGTTTAATTTGCGTATGCAAAAAGCCACTCAGCAATTAACAAATACCTCTCAGTTGAAGAAAGTCAGACGTGATATTGCGCGTGTGAAGACTGTTATGAATGCGAAGGGTAATAAATAATGAATGATCAAGCAAAAGTTCAGCGCGCACTGACTGGCAAGGTTGTTTCTGACAAGATGGATAAAACCATATCTGTTTTGATTGAACGCCGTGTTAAGCATCCGCTTTATGGAAAAATCATCAGACGTTCAAAAAAATATTTGGCACATGATGAGGCAAATGAAGCGAAAGTTGGTGATATTGTAGAAATTCGGGAAAGTCGCCCGTTTTCTAAAAACAAAACATGGGTTCTTACCCGTGTTATTCAAGTAGCACAAGTAGTATAAAGATCTTGCATTAATTCCATATTAGTGCAATAATTTGAAATTCTGTGTCATCGCAAGATGACACAGAGTTCTTGTATAAAATTGTCCACCCAATCAGACGATATGAAAATATCGAATGACGGGACCAAGACTGATCGTCAGACCGGGAGTCTGGACGAATTAAGTTGGGAAAGAAAAATATGATTCAGACTGAAAGCCGTTTAAAAGTGGCCGATAACACTGGCGCCAGAGAAGTTCTATGTATCAAGGTGCTGGGTGGTTCCAAACGCCGTTATGCAGGCATTGGAGATATTATCAAGGTCGCAGTAAAAAGCGCCGCACCGCGTGGAAGAGTAAAAAAAGGTGAGATTTACAATGCTGTTGTAGTTAGAACAGCAAAGGGCGTTCGTCGTCCAGATGGATCGTTAATTAAGTTTGACGGAAGTGCAGCAGTACTGCTCAATGCCAGACTGGAGCCTATTGGTACACGTATTTTTGGGCCTGTTACCCGTGAATTACGTACCGAGCGCTTTATGAAGATTGTTTCTCTTGCGCCTGAAGTGTTGTAAGGGGAGTGTCATGAAAAAAATCAGAAAAAACGATGAGGTTATTGTTCTAGCCGGTAAGGATAAGGGCAAAAGAGGAATTGTTGAGCGTTGTGTTGATGATTACGTAATTGTAAAAAATGTCAATGTAATGAAAAAAACAATCCGTCCTAATCCAATGACAGGAACAACTGGCGGGATTGAAGATAAGCATATGCCTATTCATGTGTCCAATGTTGCTTTATATGACGTTGTGCTGAATAGAGCGGAGCGTGTTGGATTTAAGATGGTGGATGGTAAAAAAGTTCGCGTCTATAAATCTAGTGGAAGAGTTGTTGGAGCGAAATAATTATGGCACGTTTAAGAGATTTTTATAGAGAAAAAATTGTGCCTGATTTGATGGCAAAATTTTCCTACAAATCCGCAATGGAAGTGCCTCGTATTACAAAAATTACATTGAATATGGGGTTATCTGAAGCGGTAGCAGATAAGAAAATCATTGATCATGCAGTAGAGGATCTTGGAAAAATTGCAGGTCAAAAACCTGTTGTTACCAAAGCGAAGAAATCTATTGCAGGATTTAAGATCCGCGATGGTTATCCAATCGGATGTATGGTGACATTGCGTGGTGAGAGAATGTACGAATTTCTTGATCGTTTAGTAACAGTTGCGTTACCACGTGTAAGAGATTTTCGAGGCATTTCCGCTAGATCTTTTGATGGTAGAGGTAATTACAATCTGGGTATTCGTGAACAGATTATTTTTCCTGAAATTGAATACGACAAGATTGATGCTTTGCGTGGGTTGAATATTAGTATTACAACTACCGCTAAGACAGATGAAGAGTCTAGAGCACTCCTCACCGCATTTAAATTTCCGTTCAGAAACTGAGGCAGTATGGCTAAACTGGCACTTATAAATCGTGAAAAAAAGCGTGCGGATTTGGTAAAGAAATATGCCGCTAAGCGCGCTGCGTTAAAGGCGATCATTGATGATCAGAGTAAAACTGAAGAAGAGCGTTACGAAGCTAGACTGAAGTTGCAATCATTGCCACGCAATGCTAATCCGACTCGTCAGCGTAATCGCTGTGCTATTACAGGTCGTCCGCGTGGCACATACAGAAAATTCGGTTTGGGTCGTACTAAACTTCGTGAATTTGCCATGAATGGTGATATTCCTGGCGTCACCAAAGCTAGTTGGTAGCAGGAGGGTATCTAATGAGTATGAGCGATCCTATTGCAGATATGTTGACTCGCATTCGCAATGCGCAGCGAGTTAATAAGAATTCTGTTTCAATGCCTTCTTCAAAAGTTAAGGTTGCAATTGCAAATGTATTGAAAGAAGAAGGTTATATTGAGTCTTTCGGTGTTAAAGAAGAAGGCGGTAAAGCTGAATTGAATATTGCGCTGAAATATTATGTTGGTCGTCCAGTTATCGAAAGATTGGAGCGTGTTTCTCGCCCAGGACTTCGTATATACAAAGGACGTGATGAGTTGCCTAGCGTTATGAATGGCTTGGGTGTTGCTATTGTTTCCACTTCTAAAGGTGTGATGACAGATCGCAAAGCTCGTGCTAGTGGCGTGGGTGGCGAAGTGATTTGCTATGTAGCTTAAGGGAGAAAAGCATGTCTAGAGTAGGAAAAATGCCGATTGCTATCCCTGATGGAGCTAGCATTAGCGTTTCAAATGGAGTAGTTACTGTCAAAGGTGCGTTGGGAACCCTTTCCCGTAATCTTTCTGAACATGTAAATGTCAAGGAAGAAAACAAAACCTTAGTTATTGAGCCAACTAACGAAAGCCGTGAAGCTCAAGCTATGTGGGGCACAACTCGCGCATTATTAAACAACATGGTTGAAGGCGTTACAAAAGGTTTTGAACGTCGTTTAACTTTGGTAGGTGTTGGTTTCCGTGCACAAGCGCAAGGTGATACCTTAAACCTGTCTTTAGGTTTTTCACATCCTATCGCACATAAGATGCCTGAAGGTGTGAAATGTGAAACCCCATCACAAACTGAAATCGTTCTGAAAGGAATTGATAAGCAGATTGTTGGGCAGGTTGCTGCTGAGGTGCGTGCATATCGCGCTCCTGAACCATATAAAGGTAAAGGTGTACGTTATGCTAACGAAGTGGTTAAACTTAAAGAAACCAAGAAGAAGTAATAGGGGCAAGTGATGAACAAAAAACAATCACGTTTGCGTCGTGGGCGTCAAACTCGGGCCAAGATTGCAATATCAGGAGCAACTCGTTTATCAGTGCATCGTACCAATATGCATATTTATGCCAATGTTATTGCACCCGATTCACGTGTTTTAGCTTCTGCTTCAACAGTTGAAAGTGAAGTTCGCCAACAGCTTGGAGGTAGTGCTGGTGGGAACGTGGCAGCAGCGACATTGGTTGGAAAAAGAGTAGCGGAAAAAGCATTAAAAGCTGGAATTACAGAAGTTGCTTTTGACCGTTCCGGTTTTCGTTATCATGGCCGTGTGAAAGCGTTAGCAGAAGCTGCGCGTGAAGCCGGCTTGAAGTTCTAAGGGAAATTCCATGGCAAAAATGCAACAGAAAACGCAAGGCGAAAGACCGGATGACGGTTTGCGAGAAAAAATGATTGCCATTAACCGCGTGACTAAAGTGGTCAAAGGCGGTCGCATTATGGGTTTTTCAGCATTAACAGTAGTTGGTGATGGAGATGGTCGTATTGGTATGGGCAAAGGAAAATCAAAAGAGGTTCCTATTGCTGTACAAAAAGCGATGGAAGAAGCTCGTCGCAATATGATCAAAGTTACCCTGAAAGATGGTACTTTACAACACACACTCATTGGTAAGCATGGTGCTTCAAAAGTTATGTTGAACCCAGCTAAACAAGGTACCGGTGTTATCGCTGGTGGTGCAATGCGTGCAATGTTTGAAGTGCTTGGAGTTACTAACGTTGTTGCTAAATCCTTTGGATCCAGTAATCCATATAATATGGTAAGAGCAACAATGAATGCACTTGCATCCATGAATACACCATCAGAAATTGCTGGTAAGCGTGGTAAGTCCATTGAAGAAATTCTCGGATAAGAAGAGGTGAGGGGCTATGTCGTCTAAACAAATTAAGGTGAAGTTGGTCAAAAGCCTGATCGGAACTAAAGAAGTGCATCGTGCAACAGTACGTGGGCTTGGGCTTCGTCGTCTCAATTCTGTTTCCACACTTGAGGACACACCAGCAGTACGTGGGATGATTAATAAAGTATCATTTCTCGTAAAAGTTGTTTCCTGATGTTGGAACGTCTACAGGATAAGTTATGAAATTGAATAATTTGCAACCTGCCATTGGCGCGAAACAATCTAAAACAAGGGTTGGTCGCGGAATTGGCTCTGGTTTTGGTAAAACTGCAGGTCGTGGTCATAAAGGACAAAAAGCACGTGCAGGCGGCTTTCATAAAGTAGGTTTTGAAGGCGGACAAATGCCTTTGCAACGCAGATTGCCAAAACGTGGATTTAAATCTCAAGCAGCACTTTCTCGTGCTGAAGTACGACTTTCTGATTTAGAGAAATTGCCAGTAAACGATATCGATATTTTGGTATTAAAGCAGGCAGGTATTGTTTCTCAACGAATCAAGGAAGTGCGAGTCATTTTATCTGGAGAAATTACTCGAGGTGTAAATTTGACAGGTATTCAAGTGACTAAAGGTGCACGTGCTGCAATTGAAGGATGTGGCGGTACGATAGCGTAAATAACGATAAATACGGGGTATTCGATTGGCTACATCATCTAAAGCACCAATAAAAACTTCGGGAATAACAGGGTTCCCATGGGGACGTTTATGGTTCCTCGTAGGAGCTCTTGTTGTTTATCGAATTGGCGCTCACATACCAGTTCCTGGTATTGATCCAGATCAGCTAGCATTTTTGTTCAGACAAAATGAAGGCGGAATTTTGGGCATGTTTAACATGTTTTCTGGTGGTGCGCTTTCACGTTTTTCTGTGTTTGCCTTAGGAATTATGCCTTACATCTCTGCATCGATTATCATGCAGATGATTGGTATTATTTCTCCACAAATTGAGGCATTGAAGAAAGAAGGAGAAGCTGGTCGAAGAAAAATGACGCAGTATACGCGTTATGGCACTTTGTTATTAGCAGCTTTCCAGGGTTTGGGTATTGCGATTGCGGTTGAATCACAGCCTGGTTTAGTTATTGATCCGGGAATGATGTTCCGCTTCACTACAGTTGTGACACTTGTTACTGGTACCATGTTCTTAATGTGGTTAGGTGAGCAAATTACCGAACGAGGTCTTGGTAACGGCATCTCAATTTTGATTTTTGCCGGTATTGCGGCTGGATTGCCAAGTGCAATTGGTGGCTTGTTCGAATTGGTAAGAACAGGTTCCATGAGCACAATTTCTGCATTGCTAATATGCATAATTGTTGTAGGCGTAACTTATTTGGTTGTGTTTAT
This sequence comes from Oxalobacter sp., assembly GCA_045603905.1. Taxonomy (GTDB): domain Bacteria; phylum Pseudomonadota; class Gammaproteobacteria; order Burkholderiales; family Burkholderiaceae_D; genus Oxalobacter. The sequence goes on from JAZUNA010000057.1 coordinate 10,427, forward strand.
TGAAAGTGGTCAGCGTCGCATTTTGGTAAATTACGCTAAGCGTCAAATCGGAAACAAGATTTATGGTGGTCAAAGTACGCATTTGCCATTGAAAGTAAATATGGCAGGTGTAATTCCACCAATTTTTGCTTCTTCAATTATTTTATTTCCGGCTACCATTGCGGGTTGGTTTGCAAGTGGTACAGAGTCGGATAATATGTTTGCTCGGTTTCTTAAAGACCTGTCAGCTTCATTAGGTCCTGGTGAGCCGATGCATGCATTGTTTTATGCTGTGGCTATTATTTTCTTTTGTTTTTTCTATACAGCATTGGTATTTAATAGTCGTGAAACGGCAGACAATTTGAAAAAAAGTGGGGCATTTATACCAGGTATCAGACCTGGCGAACAAACTTCGCGTTACGTTGATAGAATTCTCATGAGATTAACACTAGCAGGTGCAATTTATGTAACGCTAGTCTGTTTGCTACCAGAATTTTTAGTCGCGAAATGGAATGTGCCATTTTATTTCGGAGGTACATCGCTACTCATTATTGTTGTTGTAACGATGGATTTCATGGCACAGATTCAAAACTTCCTCATGTCACATCAATATGAGTCATTGTTGAAGAAAGCGAATTTTAAAGGGTTAAAATCTTAATAACTTTAATAAGAGAGAATTGACAATATATGGCTAAAGATGACGTTATCCAGATGCAAGGGGAGATAATTGATAATCTACCTAACGCTACATTTCGTGTGAAACTGGAGAATGGGCATGTTGTACTGGGACATATTTCCGGCAAAATGAGAATGAATTACATTCGAATTTTACCAGGGGATAAGGTAACAGTAGAGTTAACGCCTTATGATTTAACTCGGGCCAGAATTGTTTTCCGATCCAAGTAAAAAGATCGGTAATTTTTGATTAAAAAGAGGTTTTAAAATGAAGGTACAGGCATCTGTTAAGCGGATTTGCCGCAATTGTAAAATCATCAAGCGCAATGGCGTGATTCGTGTGATTTGCACGGAAAAACGTCATAAACAGCGTCAAGGTTAATAACGGCATTATTAGGACGAACGAATGGCACGTATTGCAGGGGTAAATATTCCCAATCATCAGCACATTGTTATTGGCTTAACGGCTATTTATGGTATTGGTCGTCCTCGCGCACAAGAAATTTGCGAGGCAACCGGTGTCGAGCCGTCTAAAAAGGTCAAAGATCTGGATGATATCGAACTCGAAAAACTTCGTGATGCATTAAATGGTTATCTTATTGAAGGTGATCTGCGTCGTGAAGTTTCCATGAGCGTAAAACGTTTAATGGATTTGGGTTGTTATCGTGGTTTGCGTCATCGTCGTGGCTTGCCAGTAAGAGGGCAACGCACACGTACAAATGCGCGTACACGTAAAGGGCCGCGTAAAGCAGCGCAAGCTCTGAAAAAATAATTAAACTATCGAGTTTGAATAGTAGAGATCAAGGATAATTAAAATATGGCTAAAGGATCAAGCAGCACAGCAGCTCGTGCGCGAAAAAGAGTAAAGAGAAATATTGCTGAAGGTGTGGCACATGTGCATGCATCTTTCAACAATACAATCATTACAATTACAGATCGTCAGGGTAACACACTGACTTGGGCAACATCTGGCGGAGCTGGTTTTAAAGGATCAAGAAAATCCACACCTTTTGCAGCACAGGTTGCGGCAGAATCAGCAGGTAGAGTTGCTATTGAATATGGTATTAAAAATTTAGAAGTACGCATCAAAGGACCAGGACCTGGTAGAGAATCCGCTGTGCGCGCTCTGAATAACTTGGGTATTCGCATTACTCAAATTCAGGATATCACACCGATTCCACACAACGGTTGCCGTCCACCGAAGCGTCGTAGAATTTAATTTTTTTGTTTAAGACCACAGTTAGGTTTTGAAAACTTAACTAGCGCCTGAATTAGCTATATTCGGGGCGTCATTGATAGAAAAGGAAATATTGTGGCACGTTATATTGGGCCTAAGGCCAAATTATCCCGCCGTGAAGGTACAGATCTTTTTCTGAAGAGTGCTCGTCGTTCTTTAGATTCCAAATGTAAATTAGATGTAAAACCAGGCCAACATGGATTGCGTTCTGGTGCTCGTTTGTCCGATTATGGTAATCAGCTTCGTGAAAAACAAAAAGTGAAGCGTATGTACGGTGTATTAGAAAGACAATTCCGCCGTTATTTTGCTGAAGCTGAACGTAGAAAAGGAAATACTGGTGACAATCTCATGCAATTGTTAGAAACACGTTTAGATAACGTTGTGTATCGTATGGGATTTGGTTCAACACGTGCTGAAAGCCGTCAATTGGTAAGTCACCAAGCAATTATGGTTAACGGTAAAGTTGTTAACATTCCTTCATATTTAGTAAAACCTAGTGATGTTGTCTCTGTAAGAGAAAAAGCAAAAAAACAAGCTCGTATTATTGAATCTCTTTCATTAGCTGAGCAAATTGGTATAGCTGATTGGGTGTCCGTAGATACCAAAAAAATGGAAGGTGAATTTAAACGTATTCCAGAGCGTTCAGAATTTGCTAATGACATCAATGAATCATTGATTATTGAGTTGTATTCACGCTAAAAAATAAGATGGCTAAAAAGCCATCTTATTTACTTATTAATGCCATCAGCCTTATCGGTGTAACGAGCCGAGGGTATTGAAAAGGACATTTTATGCCAAACAATTTTCTTAAGCCACGCATTATCAATGTTGAAGTGCTTGGAGCAGGTCATTCCAGAGTCGAAATGGAACCATTTGAGCGTGGCTATGGGCATACATTAGGTAATGCCTTACGTCGCATCTTGCTTTCATCTATGGCAGGCTATGCACCAACAGAAGTGACTATCGCAGGTGTTGTTCATGAGTATTCAACCTTGGATGGCGTTCAGGAAGACGTTGTGGATCTTCTCCTGAATTTGAAAGGGGTTGTATTCAAATTGCATAGTAGAGATGCAGTCACACTTTCATTGAAAAAAGAAGGTGCCGGTGTTGTAACTGCAGCAGACATTGAATTGCCGCATGATGTTGAAATTATCAACCCAGATCATATCATTGCTCATTTAACAGAAAGTGGCAAACTTGATATGCAAGTTAAAGTTGAGGCAGGACGTGGATATGTTCCAGGGAATGTACGTAGACTTTCTGAAGATGCAAACAAGACAATTGGTAGAATCATTTTAGATGCATCTTTTTCACCAGTACGCCGCGTATCATATTCTGTTGAATCGGCACGTGTTGAACAACGTACTGACTTAGATAAGCTCATCATCAATATTGAAACTAATGGGGTGATAACGGCTGAAGAAGCTATTCGCCAGTCAGCTCGTATTTTAGTTGATCAATTAAGCGTATTTGCTGCATTAGAGGGTACTGAAACTGCATCCGAATCAATGTCACAACTTCCGCCAGTTGATCCTGTACTATTGCGTCCAGTTGATGATCTCGAATTAACAGTTCGCTCTGCTAACTGTTTGAAAGCAGAGAATATCAACTACATTGGTGATCTGATTCAACGTAGTGAAAATGAATTGCTGAAGACACCAAACTTAGGACGTAAGTCATTGAACGAAATTAAAGAAGTATTAGCATCTCGTGGTTTAACCTTAGGTATGAAGCTAGATAATTGGCCGCCTCCTGGGTTAGAAAAATAATAATTTAATTTAATAGTGTTACCGGCCCGCGACAATTTGTTGATAGAAGAGCTGGAATGTATATATAGAGGAATATTATGCGTCATCGTCATGGTTTAAAAAAACTTAATCGCACGACATCACATCGTCTTGCTATGTTGCGCAATATGAGCGTATCTCTTTTACGTCATGAGGCAATCAAAACAACTCTGCCGAAAGCAAAAGAATTACGCCGTGTTGTTGAGCCTATGATTACCTTAGGTAAAAAAGACACAGTTGCAAATAAACGTTTAGCATTTAATCGTTTACGTGATCGTGAAATCGTAGTGAAATTGTTTGGTGAACTGGGCCCACGTTATGCTAACCGCAATGGTGGTTACCTGCGTATTTTAAAAATTGGTAACAGAGTTGGTGATAATGCTCCAATGGCATATGTTGAATTAGTAGATCGTCCAGAACCAACTACTATTGAAACCACTAAGTAAGGGGTTCACTTTAAAAAGGCCGGTAATACCGGCCTTTTTTATGGCTTAATTATACGTATACCCAATTAAAAGTAGAGCGTAGGAGACCATATGGATGAAGTAATTTTAATTTTTAGTACAGCTCCTGATGCTGAGACAGCAAAACGGATAGCAAGAATACTTGTAGAAGAAAAACTTGCGGCTTGTGTAAGCTTGATGCCTGCAGTGCAATCAATATATCGTTGGGAAGGCAAAGTAGAGGAAGCGATTGAAATTTCCTTGATGATAAAAACGAAAAGGAGTAGCTTTGCATCACTTTCTGATCAGATTAAAGCAATACATCCGTATGACGTTCCTGAACTTGTTGCGCTACCGGTGATAGATGGACTTCCAGCATATTTAAATTGGGTAAGAGATGAAACTTCAGATTAAAGGTTAGATAGGATAGTTAGAAGACTGAGAGAGATTCCGACAATAAGAGGAATAGAAAAATTATCGTCGATTCTAATTTGCTTTTCGTATATTTCGGCAAGCATGGCAAGGGTAATACCGATTACACCGACAAAAAAGAAAGACAATGTTTTATTGTAAATACAAATAAAAACAAGAAGAACGCAAATAGACGATATCCAGAAAGCAAAAGCACCTTCAATACTCTTAGTTGCATTATTGATTTTATGTTTGCCAAATTTTCTGCCAATTAAAGCAGCGCAGGTATCACCAATTAACATGACAGACAAAGCAATCATGGCAATGGTTTGTTCAAAAAGCAAGGTAACCATGAGAGCAGCTGCTAGAACGTAAGGTGCTCCACTTAATGTAAATTTTTTACCTTTTTCTTTTTCTCTAAGCATTTGCCCAAAAAATCGTCCGTAGAGCAAAACAAAAAGAGACCATTGCTTATAGTATCCATATTCAACAAGGACAAGCACGATAAGCAATAAAGAAAAAATAAAAATATTTATCGATTTGGGTAGCAAAGCAAGTGAGAACACCATCCACAATGAGCTTAAGTGGATTAGTTTTCTAAATACTTCCTGTTTATAGCTTATCTGCTTTGCCATAATTGAATATTTTATTGCTCGGCAAAATTGTTTGTTAAATAAAGAAGTTAACCAATTAATATGGATAATTAAAAATTCAGGGCATCCAATACCCATGCGGTTGCTTCATCAATACCAACTCTTTTTGGGGCAGAAAATAATTGGCAAGTGAAAGGGAAAGGATTTCCTTGTTCATCAATATAACTGTTCAAAATGGTTTTTGTAAGGTGCAGTGCATTGCGGGCTTCACTGTTATTTAGTTTATCAACCTTTGTCAGAATACAGTGAATTGGTTTTCCTGTAGTTGCGAACCACTCAAGTAATTGCTTATCTAAAGGGCGAAAAGGATGACGTGCATCCATAAGTAATACCAAAGCAGCTAATTGCTTTCGCTTTGTTAAATAACTTTCTAATAATTTTTGCCAATGATTTTGGGTTTTTCCAGGAACTTCAGCATACCCATATCCAGGCAAATCAACGAGAAAACATTCGATTTCCTGTTCTTTGACAGGATCTTTTCTATGTTGGGCTACGTGCGCACCACCAATCGAAAAGAAGTTAATATGTTGCGTTCTGCCTGGGGTTTTTGAAGCATGTGCAAGATTTTTTTGATTGCACAGAGTATTGATTGCTGTTGATTTCCCAGCATTTGAACGTCCTGCAAAAGCAATTTCAGGTACATCGAATTTCGGTAAATCATTTACATGATTTACCGATGTGTAAAAGCGAGTTTGCCAAAGTTTTGACATTGTTACGGTAATACTTTTTCTAAAGCAAAGATATCATCAGCCGTTTCACGACGGCGTACCAAATAATATTTATCATTATCTACAACAACTTCTGCTGCCCGACCACGTGTATTGTAGTTAGACGCCATCGCCATACCGTAGGCACCAGCAGACATGATGGCAAGTAAATCGCCTTGTTCAATTGCAAGTTCACGTGAACGTGCTAGCCAGTCACCAGATTCACAGATAGGGCCAACAATATCATATGTGTCGGATTTTGTAGTTTTTTGATTAACAGGGAGTACAGTGTGCCAAGCCTCATACATAGCAGGACGCATTAAATCGTTCATGGCAGCATCAACAATAGCAAAATTTTTCTCAGTATTTTTTTTCAGGTATTGGACTTCTGTAAGTAAAACACCTGCATTACCAGATATTGATCGACCAGGTTCTAGAATAATTTGAATTGGTTTGTTGGCATGTTTTTCTTGTCGCCACTCTTTAATACGAGTATATAAACGAGATATGTAATCATGGATAGCAAATGGTTTTTCATCTTTATATGTAATACCAGCGCCACCACCAATGTCGATATGTTGTAGATCAATTCCTTCTGCTATTAATTTGTCAAATAAAATGATGAGACGATCTAAAGCTTCAAGAAGAGGAGCATCATCAAGTAACTGCGAGCCAATATGACAGTCAATACCAGTGATCGTGATATTTGACATGGTAGAAGCAATTTTGTAGCACTCAAAGGCTTCCTCATATGCGACTCCAAATTTATTTTGTTTTAATCCTGTCGAAATATATGGGTGTGTTTTAGGGTCTACATCAGGATTAACTCTGAACGCAATGCGCGCAGAGGTGTTCATTTTTTTTGCAATGTCATTGATTCGATAAAGTTCAGCCAAGGATTCAACGTTAAAGCACAAAATATCGTTTTCCAGAGCAAAACGTATTTCCTCTTCTGTTTTTCCAACGCCAGAAAAAATAACTTTACGTGGATTACAACCAGCTGCTATGACACGGGCTAATTCACCACCTGAGACAATATCAAAGCCAGATCCAAGATCACCTAAAATTTTAAGGATCGCAATATTAGAGTTTGATTTAACAGAAAAACATAATAATGCAGGAGCATCTGCATATTGATATTGTTCGAAAGCGTTTGCGTAAGCTTGGTAGTGACCAGTTAATGCGGAACGTGAGTACACATACAAAGGTGTTCCATATTGCTTTGCAATATTTTCTAAAGGAATGTTGTCTGCGTGTAAAGTATTTTCCTTATATGAAAAATAGGTTGTAGGCATATTAATTTCCTTTATCGATGTTTTCTTTATTTGTTGTATTTTCTATAGACGTTTGATTGGTATTTTTTTTCAATCGGGATTTTCTTGGTGGTGGCGGTGGTTCCGTAGAGTAAGTTTCAGGCATATATAGATCACCTGGTATTCCACAACCAACAAGAAAAAAAGAACATATTAAAAGTAATAAATAACTTAAAGAAAAATTTTTACGAGTTGTCATGAATTAAAAAATTTCTTGCATATCATCATTTAGATCAGGTTCTGGTTCTTTATATTCAACACCCAGATTGTTCACTATTGCTCCAGGAGGTGTTTCTGCATAGTAATAATCACCACCAAAAGACAGAACCCCTTCTGGAATAGGTTTATTGTATATTGGAACATTTTTGAGAGCGACTTTCATGTAATTTATCCAAATTGGTAATGCTAGTCCGCCTCCTGTTTCTCTACTTCCTAAATTTCTAGGTTTATCGTAACCAATCCAAGCGACGCCCACCAATTTTGGATGATAACCGGCAAACCATGCGTCATAGGAATCATTGGTTGTTCCTGTTTTTCCGGCTAAGTCTGGACGTTCTAAAACGCGTGCTCTAACAGCAGTACCATGAAGCACAACGTCTTTCATCATACTATCCATAATGAAAGCATTGCGTTCATTAATAACACGATTAGCTTCATCGCCAGCTTTATCTGGTTTCGCTTCAGAAATGATATTTCCTTTTAGATCAGAAATGTAGGAAATAAGATAAGGTGATATTTTGTAACCGCCATTTGCAAAAACTGCATAAGCAGATGCCATTTGTAACGGTGTCACAGATCCGGCTCCTAAGGCTAAAGTTAGGTATGGTGGATGTTTTTCTGGAGCAAATCCGAATCGAGCCAAGTAATCTTGAGCATATTGTGGACCAATTTGATTTAGCACACGAATAGAAATCATATTTTTCGACTTGATAAGTCCTCTTCTCATAGTCATAGGACCTTCATATCTGGCGTCATAGTTTTTTGGCTCCCAAGATTGTCCACCAGTTTGAGCAGCGGAAAATTGTAATGGAGCATCATTAATAATGCTTGCAGGAGCGAAATTCTTCTCTAATGAAGCGGAATAAATAAAGGGCTTAAAGGATGAGCCGGGTTGACGCCAAGCCTGTGTTACGTGATTGAATTTTCTTCGATTGAAATCAAAACCGCCAACCATGGCTTTGATGGCACCATCGTGTGTTTTTAAGGAAATAAATGCTGATTCGACATTAGGCATTTGCGAAATGGTCCATTCTTTGTTTTCTTTTGTAACACGTATGATGGATCCCTTTCTTATTTGTCGATTTGGTTTTGCTGTTTGAGAAAGTCCTGAGGCAGCAAAACTTAATCCTCTTCCTTTAATATGGATTTCTTCTCCAGTTGAAGTGATTGCCGAAACGAATTTAGGAGAAGCACTTAAAACGACAGCAGATAATAGATTATCGCTATCAGGATAATGCGCTAATTCAGTCTCAATTGCTTCAGCAACTTCATCTTGATTGGCAGGAAGGGTCATATATCCTTCTGGCCCTCTGAATCCATGGCGTTTTTCGTAGTCCATGACGCCTTGACGAACCGCATGATAAGCAGCTTCTTGGTCTTCGCTTGTAATTGTAGTGAATACGTTTAGGCCTTTTGTATAAGCTTCATCCTTATATTGTTCATAGACGAGCATACGTGCCATTTCAGCAACAAATTCAGCGTGAATTGGAAATTCATTCGTTTTGTTTTTTATAACGATCTCTTCTTTTTTCGCTTTTTCATATTCTTCTTTCGAGATGTAGTTAAGCTGATGCATGCGTTGAAGAATATATTGCTGTCTTACTCGAGCTCGAGATGGGTTTGCAACAGGGTTATTCGCAGAAGGAGCTTTAGGAAGTCCTGCTAACATGGCAGCTTCTGCAGTTGTAATATCTTGGAGACGCTTTCCAAAATAAATTTGTGATGCCGATGCAAAACCAAATGCACGCTGTCCCAAATAAATTTGGTTCATATATATTTCAAAAATCTGGTCTTTTGTTAGTGCACTTTCAATTTTCCATGCAAGCATAGCTTCGTACATTTTTCGTTTAAGTGTTTGTTCACTTGTGAGAAAAAAATTACGAGCAACTTGTTGTGTAATAGTAGATGCACCTTGCCTGTTTTTTCCAGTTAAATTATTAATGGCAGCACGTAAAATACCAATGTAATCAATACCACCATGTTGATAAAAGCGATCGTCTTCAATAGCAAGAACCGCTTTTTTCATAACATCAGGAATTTCTTCAAAAAGAATTAAATTTCGTCTTTCTTCACCAAATTCCCCAATAAGAACGTGATCTGCTGTATAAATACGCAACGGCATTTTAGGGTGATAATCGGTTAATTGATCCAAATCCGGTAAATTCGGATAGATCATAATCATAGTAAAGATAGCGATTAACGCACCGACTATGCCGAGACTAAAAAACACAACAATAGAATTGAAAAACAAACGAAGTGTTTTTTCTTTGGTCCAAGTTTTTTGTTGAGTTTTTTTCTTGTTCTTAAAAATCATTTGGTACAAACGAGTAAAGCAATGAGAGCTGACATTATCCTTGAAACTAAAAAACTTCGCATAGGAATATTACGTTCTTATACAATTTATTTGTAAATTTGTGTATTTTTCTCTTGAAGATAGAGTTAAAAAAGAGTGGAATGCTCATACTAATAGAATTTCAGGTTTTGTTTTATGCATGAAAATATATTTCTTGTTGGGTTAATGGGGTCTGGTAAAACAACTGTTGGCAGAGCACTAGCCAAGTGGTTGGATATGCAGTTTATCGATTCGGATCAGGAAATTGAGTCTCGGACAGGTGCATCTATTTCTTGGATATTTGAGATAGAGGGAGAGGAATCATTTCGAAAACGTGAAGCAGAAGCGATACGGGATCTTACTGCTCAAAAAGGAATTGTTCTTGCAACGGGTGGAGGAACGGTCATTAATCCGGAAAATAGACGTTACCTCAAGGAGAGAGGTACGGTTGTTTATTTGAGGGCCTCGGTAAATAACATACTCCAACGAACAATGCATGATAGAACGAGACCGCTTTTACAAACAGAGGACCCTCGTAAAAAAATTGAAGAGTTATCTATACAACGAGAACCTTTTTATAGAGAAGTTGCTGATATTGTTATTGATACTGGGTGGCAGAATATTCACGCCATGGTGCAGTCTATTGTCGCTAAGATAGGTGGGAAACATAAGAATAATAAAAAGAATGACAGGTTGGATTTAAGACGACGAGGTCGTAAAAAGAATCAAGAGGAAAAAAAAGAAGTCATGATGAAAAGAAAGTCTAAAAGTATGCAGCTGGAAGTTGATTTGGGAGAACGTAGTTACCCCATAGAAATTGGGCAAGGACTCATTAATGACAGTCAATTAATTAAGAGACTGATAAAAGGTAATCGTGTTGCTGTTGTGACGAATACTGTTGTGGCACCGCTTTATTTAGAGACGATGGAACAAACATTAAGGGCTGCAGGAAAAGACGTGATTCCAATTGTTTTACCTGACGGTGAACAGGAAAAAAACTGGTCTACTTTAATGAAAGTTTTTGATGCTCTTCTTGAAAACAAATGTGACAGAAAAACGACATTATTGGCACTTGGAGGAGGTGTAATTGGGGACTTAACAGGATATGCAGCGGCAAGTTTTATGCGAGGTGTTCCTTTTATACAAGTTCCAACAACACTATTAGCAGAAGTTGATTCATCTGTTGGTGGAAAAACAGGTATCAATCATCCGTTAGGAAAAAATATGATTGGTGCATTTTATCAACCAGAAGCGGTTATTGCTGATACAGAAACGTTAAATACTTTACCTGATAGAGAACTATCAGCAGGGATGGCAGAGATTATTAAGCATGGGGCAATTTTAGATCCAGAATATTTTGCCTGGTTAGAAGAAGATATTGAGAAGTTAATAGAGAGAGACAGTCAAGCTCTGGCACGAGCAATTTATCGTTCTTGTGAAATTAAAGCAGATGTTGTTAGACAGGATGAAAAGGAAAGTAGTGGTTTGCGTGCCATTTTAAATTTTGGTCATACATTTGGTCATGCCATTGAAGCAGGTTTAGGTTTTGGTACTTGGTTACATGGTGAAGCTGTAGGTTGCGGTATGGTTATGGCAGCAGATTTATCGTGTCGAATGGGTTTTTTAGATACGGCATCAAAAGATCGAATTCAAAAATTAGTTGCAGCAGCAGGATTACCGACAGTTGCACCGGATTTGGGTGAGGATCAATGGATAGAGTTGATGAGAGTTGATAAAAAGAATGCTGGCGGAGAAATTCAATTTGTTCTTTTAAAAGAATTGGGGACTGCATTTGTGACTACGGTTCCTGAAGATAAATTGAGAGAAACCTTAAATGCTTGTATAAAATTTATGTAACGATATCTTTTATTGATTGGTTATATAGTTAAAACAAACATGCACCCCTATTTTCTTGCACCATATGCAGCAAGTTCTCAGAACTCAAAGGGGCGGGTTCACCATGAATCTTCCCCCGAAATGAGAACGGAGTTTCAGCGAGATCGTGATCGTATTATTCATAGTAGTGCTTTTAGAAGACTTGAATATAAAACACAAGTATTTCTAAATCATGAAGGAGATCTTTTTCGTACGCGTTTAACTCATAGCCTAGAAGTAGCGCAAATTGCGCGGTCTGTTGCTTTTAATCTGAAATTAAATAGTGATTTGGTAGAAGCTATTTCTCTTGCACATGATTTAGGACATACACCGTTTGGACATGCAGGGCAAGACGCCCTAAATTTATGCATGGAGGGGTATGGTGGATTTGAACATAATTTACAAAGTCTTCGTGTAGTTGATGTTTTAGAACAGCGTTATGGAACCTTTGATGGGTTAAATCTGACATTTGAAACCAGAGAGGGTATTTTAAAGCGTTGTTCTTTAGAAAAGGCTCTTCAATTAGGTGATTTGGGACAACGATTTATAAATCATACGCAACCGTCTTTAGAAGCACAGTTAGCCAATATTGCAGATGAAATTGCGTATATCAATCATGACGTAGATGATGGATTACGTTCAGGATTGATTTCTATTTTTCAGTTGTTGGAAATAGATTTTTTTGCACGGCATTGGAATGAGGTAAGAAAAATGATGCCCGATATCAACGAACGTCGATCAATTTACGAGACTATTCGTCGAATGATTAGTACGTTAATTGTTGATTTGACCCATACTTCCATGGAAAAAATCCAAGAAGCATCTCCACAATCTATTGAAGACGTCAGAAAAATGTCGAGATTGATTTCTTTTTCAGACAAGATATTCAAAGAGGCAAATGAACTAAAACGTTTTCTTTTTGAAAATTTATACAAACACTATCAAGTTAATCGTCGGGATATCAAAGCAAAGCGTATTATCGACCAGTTATTTTCGGTTTTTTTGGACGATGCTATGTTACTTCCTCCGGAATATCGTATTAAAAACAGTGATAAGAAAGAGCAGGCGCAATTTGTTGCCGATTATATTGCCGGAATGACAGATCGATATGCCATGCGCGAATATCAACGTCTTTTTGGAGTAAAAGACGTTTAATTTTTAATTATTCAAGTTCTGGTTGAACTGTTGCAATTTCGACTTGAGCGGATCCTTTTGCCAGTCGAATAGTCACTTTTTCACGTATAGGTAACTTAAACGGGGAAAGAATAGGGGTTCCTCGTTTGTCAGTAACGATAGCGTAGCCGCGTTCCAGTGTTTTTTGAGGGCTAAGTAAATCAAGTTGAGCAGAAAAAGAAGAAACTTTTTGTTGATATCGAAGTAATTTGGTATTGATTAAAGAAATCATTTGACGTTGCGTAGTTTGTAATAAAGTACGTTGCGTAATGGTTGTGATTTTTTTTCCTTGTAATCTGGTTTGTAAATAAATCAATTGATTTCTTTTCTCGGTTGCTTTTCTATCAAAAACATTTCGTAATTTATCTGTAAGTGCGCTTACACGAATTTTTTCTCTTTGTACGTACGTGGCAGGACTAACCAAACAGCGGGCTGCAATATCCACACTTTGACGGGCATTAGATAAAATACGTTGCATTGCAAATTGAAGATTTTCTGCTTTTGTGAATAATAGATTTATCCAATCTTCAAGAGGACGGGTCGCAAGTTCTGCTGCTCCTGTTGGTGTGGGAGCTCGAATATCTGCAACAAAGTCAGTAATTGTCGTATCTGTTTCATGCCCGACACCGGAAATGACAGGGATAGTACAATTAAAAATGGCACGAGCAACGACTTCTTCATTAAAGCTCCATAGATCTTCAATGCTGCCACCACCTCGACAAACGATAAGAAGATCTGTTTCTGCTCGAGCGGATGCAATTTGAATAGCCTCTGCTATTTTTTCTGCCGCGTCTTCTCCTTGTACGGGCACGGGATACAAAATAATTTTGATATGCGGTGCTCGTCTAGATAATGTCGTTAATACATCTCGTAATGCGGCAGCTTTAGGGCTCGTTACAATGCCGATTGTTCGGGGAAAAACGGGTAAAGGTCGTTTTTTTTCTGTATCAAAAAGCCCCTCTTTGGTTAATTTTTCTTTGAGACGTAAGAATGCTTCAAAAAGATTGCCGGTTCCTGCTTGTCGAATTGTTTCGACGTTTAATTGATAGTCTCCGCGAGCAGAATAGAGCGTGACTGTGGCACGAGCTTCTATTTTGTCACCATTTTTAATGTTGAAATTCAAAGATTGAGTTCGTCCACGAAACATAACTGCACGAACTTGGGCAGAATCATCTTTTAATGTGAAATACCAATGCCCGGAAGCTGCTTTTGTAAAATTTGATACTTCTCCTGCAATCCACACCAAGGAAAAGCTTTTTTCCAATAATTTCGCAACGGTTTGATTAAGTGCAGAGACGGTTATAGCTTGTTCTGTCGTTGCGGTATTGTTTGCTATTAAATCCATATTCAAAAGATTTTCTAAATTCAAAAGGATGTTATTTAGAAAATGGAAATGCTAATAAAAAAGCAGCTGTTTTTTTAAACAACTTTCTGCAATCAGGATAGTAAATGTGTCGAATTGGGTCAATCAGTTTTCTTATCTGGACCTACATACCATTTTGGATAGAATTTTGCGACTGCAGGTCCATCTGTTCTGAGAGCATGACAACCATCCAAATGAAATGGTTTTTCGTTACTTGGCTGGAAAGCGACTTTATCTCTTGTGGCTTTTTCTCCAAAAATGAAAACCTGCACAGCAACATATGGCAGTATCTCAATCGTTTCATTTATGTGGGTACATCCAGCGCTTTTTCCTAATCGTTCTCGTACATCTTGTCGGAAATGTTTGAGAAGATTTAATCCAATCAATTTTTTATATTCAGATTCAATTTGTTCGCAAAACCCCCTGAAAGGAACTTCATTAAAGTTCAAAGTAACGTCTACAATATTCGCTTTTTCATCTGTTGTCAGACGAACAAAAAGATCATGAACAGGTCTGTTTGCGGGGATAACAAGATTGGATAATACTTCTAAATCAAATGGTTTTACATCCGTAAAATGTGCTTCAATATCCCAGAGCCCATCTTCTCTCAGGTAGAAATCAGCCTGAAGCTTACGGGTGTGTTTAAGGGCACGTTTGTGAGGTGAATCAGGAAGTGACATAGTTTATCGAAAATAAACAAAGTGTTACTGAATTCTAGATATGAGAAGAACTGCTTATCCTAATACCTAGTGCCTATATTATTTTATTGTAGCAGAGGCATTTCATGCTTGCAAAGTAACAATTTTATGGTTTTTATTAAATAAAACTACCATACTGTTTATTTATACAGTAAAATATGCAGATATAGAAATTTAATAAACTAATTTTTGATTTTTGAAAGAAACTTATGGATGGGAAGAAAGCTAATTCAGAAAAAAGCAAAGCATTAGCAGCTGCGTTATCTCAAATAGAAAAGCAGTTTGGAAAAGGCTCTATCATGCGTATGGATGATGGTGCTGTTGCAGAAGAGTTGGCTGTTGTCTCGACAGGTTCGCTTGGTTTAGACATTGCTTTAGGTGTAGGTGGATTGCCTCGCGGACGGATTATTGAAATATATGGACCAGAATCATCAGGTAAAACGACCTTAACTTTGCAAGTTATTGCAGAGATGCAGAAGTTGGGTGGAACTTGTGCATTTATTGATGCAGAACATGCATTAGATGTAAATTATGCGCAGAAGTTAGGTGTTAATCTACATGATTTATTGATATCTCAGCCAGATACAGGAGAGCAAGCGTTAGAAATTACAGATGCATTAGTTCGTTCTGGTGCAGTGGATTTGATTGTTATTGACTCAGTTGCAGCTTTAACACCGAAAGCGGAAATTGAAGGCGATATGGGGGATTCTTTACCAGGGCTACAGGCTCGTCTTATGTCGCAGGCGCTTCGTAAATTAACAGGTAGTATCAATCGCACAAATACAACCGTTATCTTTATTAACCAAATCCGGATGAAAATTGGGGTGATGTTTGGAAATCCTGAGACCACAACAGGTGGAAATGCGCTTAAATTCTATTCATCTGTTCGATTAGATATCAGACGGGTCGGTTCAATTAAATCAGGTGATGCGGTTATTGGAAGTGAAACACGAGTAAAAGTTGTTAAGAACAAAACTGCGCCTCCATTTAAAGAAGCACATTTTGACATTTTGTATGGAGAAGGAACTTCACGAGAGGGCGAGATCCTGGATTTAGGTGCAGATACCAAGGTGATTGACAAGGCAGGTGCTTGGTATAGTTATAATGGGGAACGCATTGCACAAGGTAAGGATAATGCTCGTAACTATTTGCGGGAAAGACCACAATTGGCACGCGAGATTGAAAATAAAGTCCGTGCTGCTTTAGGTATACCAGAATTGCCGCCTGCAGTAGAAGATGAGAAAACAGAAGTTGTGACAAAAAAAGCAGCTTCAGAAAAGAAATAATAAAAAATAGAGTTTTCTCTAGGCAAAATGAAAGCCGTTCCGAGTTTAAAGGCTAGAGCTTTACGATATTTATCTACACGAGAACATAGCAAGAAAGAGCTTGCTGAAAAGCTCTTTCGTTATGTTCAAGATGGAGATGATTTGAATGCGTTGTTATCATGGTTGGAGGCGCAAGGCTTTTTATCGGATGATCGTTTTACTGAATCGCTGGTTTCTCGCAAGATGGGACGTTATGGTAATAGTCGAATTGCGCATGAATTACGGCAACATCAGATAAGTGAAGAATTGTACGATTCCGCTATACAATCACTTGCTCAAAATGAAGTAGAACGTGCTTATTTGGTTTGGGAAAAAAAATTTGGAAAGTGGTCTGCTGAAATAAAAGAGCAGATGAAACAAAAGCGTTTTTTGCAGCAAAGAGGGTTTTCGTTGCGTACAATTCGTGAAGTGATGACGAAAGCAAAAAACGAAATGGAAATGATTTAGAAATTAGGCGGGGTATTTAATTTACTCGTTTTTCTTAAGAGACGGTGAGCCATAAAGAACCCAGAACCAAATACATGCAGCACCAATCATCGGGATTGATAGCATTTGTCCGGCAGAAATAGTAAAAAATCCTAAAGAAACTTCGTAGTCAGGAACTCTGAAATATTCCGTAATAAAGCGACATAGCCCATATACAAGTAAATAGAAAGCGCTGACAGCACCTACTTTTTTAGGTTTACGTGAATAGATCCATAACAATATAAACGCAAGTAATCCATCAACTAATGCTTGATAGATAGGTGATGGGTGACGAGGAAGTAAATCAACATTAGGCCAGATCATCGCCCATGGTAAAGAGGGGTCAGCTAATCTGCCATGTAATTCAGCATTGATGAAGTTGCCAATTCTGCCTGCTGCATAACCGAGAGGGACTAAAGGGGCAATAAAATCAAGTGTTTCTACAAAGCCTCTTTTATTCTTTCTTGCAAAAAACCACATGGCAAAAAAGACACCTAAGAAACCGCCATGATAGGACATTCCGCCTTCCCATACGGCAAAAATTTGCAATGGATGTTGTAGAAAGTAAGCAGGATGATAAAAGAAAACTTCTCCTAATCTGCCGCCGATAATAACGCCTAATGCACCATAAAACAGCATATCTTCCAGATGCTTTGCTGTCCATCCCGCATTTTTGATATGGGGTTGTTTCAGACGAATTTTTCCAAGTACAAGCACTTGCATGAACGCAAAGAAATACGTTAGCCCATACCAACGTACAGAAAGGGGGCCTAATTTAAAGGCAACGGGGTCTGGCATCGGGTGAATCAGCATAGCTTACTACTGTTTCCGATTGAAGATTTAATGATCAATATTTAAAACGACTTATCATTATGGCACAATGTTCTTTTTTGAATCAATCAGTGGAGAATAAGATGCCCGAGTACCGTTCCAGGACGTCTACACATGGACGTAATATGGCAGGTGCACGCGCTTTATGGCGTGCAACCGGAATGAAAGATAATGATTTCAATAAACCGATTATTGCTGTAGTCAATTCATTCACTCAATTTGTGCCAGGTCATGTTCATTTGAAAGATCTTGGACAGATGGTTGCTCGGGAAATCGAAGCAGCAGGTGGTGTTGCTAAGGAATTCAATACGATTGCAGTAGATGATGGTATTGCAATGGGACACGGCGGTATGCTGTATTCATTGCCATCAAGAGAATTGATTGCTGATTCTGTTGAATACATGGTCAATGCACATTGTGCAGATGCAATGGTGTGTATTTCCAACTGCGATAAGATCACCCCAGGCATGTTGATGGCATCGCTAAGAATGAATATCCCAACAATTTTTGTATCTGGTGGTCCGATGGAAGCCGGTAAGTTGGCTGATATTCTTCATGGACAAAAACAACTAGGAGGAACAGAAAAAATCATCAAGGTTGATTTGATCGATGCGATGATTCAAGCAGGTAATCCACAAGTTAGTGATAGCGAAGTGATGAATTATGAACGCTCAGCTTGTCCGACATGTGGTTCATGCTCTGGTATGTTCACAGCTAACTCCATGAACTGCTTGATGGAAGCGTTAGGAA
>JAZUNA010000058.1:0-38479 GCA_045603905.1 Oxalobacter sp.
ATATTAGAAGATCGATGTCTCGGAAAAGTTATTCACCTGATAATGCTGCCTGTGAAGGATTTTTTGGAAGGATGAAAACCGAATGTTTTTACCGAAGGAGTTTCAAGGGATATTCCATTGAAGAATTCAAAAACTACCTCAGGCAATATATCTCATGGTATAACGAGGTGCGAATCAAGAAATCACTAGGTTTTTGTAGTTCCATGCAGTACAGAAAAATGCATGGCTTTTTAACTGCTTAATTCAGTCCAGTTTTTTGTCCGCACCCCCCACTTTGCAATCGATTGTGTAAGTGAGAAATAACGGGTTATATGTTTTTTTTGGGGGGGATGATTTTAATCATCCCCATAATTTTCATAATCATCTCTTGGAATGTAACCACGAGAAAAGCCTGCATTGTCGAAGTCATTTTCAAATTCTTCGTCTTCTTCATCTCCATATTGATAGCAGAAGTCATATCTATCTTCATCAAGATCATCAATATTGGCACGATTACGAAGATAAATAAGATCATTACCATCTTCAAAAATATCTTCTCCTTCAAGCATGTATGCTTTCATCAGGAAATCAATAGCGTTATCTTCATCTCCTAGACGTCTATATAATTGTCCAATTCGATAAACAATAAATGGGTTCATGTTTTGAGGACCAGCTGTTGTATATGCTTCGTAAAAATGATCCAAACCATCATCAAAACGATCCATATAGAAGCAAGCATCACCCATTGCAGCTTTTAACCAAACGTAAGCTTCCCATTTTTCTCTAGGTTCAGGTAAAACAGATAAGGCTTGATTATAAAGATCAAGCGCCTCTTCATATCGCCCCTGGCTGATGGCTTCTTCACCCTGATCACTAAGTGCTTCCATATGTTCTTGCGCTTCTTCTGGTAGTTCTACAGCGTGTTCCATATTGAATTCCTTTCGTGCATTTATCTGTTTTTTTTGGTTTGTTTAATGACCTAGAAAAGTTTTTTAGAGCTGATTTTGATTAAAACTCAGCAGAGAAAAAGAAACTAAAATTTCTAGCGATTTTTACTGTTCAGAGGACAATACGTGGATGTTATTTTCCAAGCCATATGTGCCAGCTGAAAAAGGATCAGTTTTAGTTGCTTTCTTTGATACTTCTTTTGCTCGTTCTTGCCATTCCTTAGCTTTTTGAATATCGATTTCTTGTTCTAAGATGCCTTGCTTATATATATTTGTAATTTGCATCATTGCAGGTACATAGTTGTTTTCTGCACTTTGGTTATACCAATACCAAGCTTGTTTTGGATCTGCGTCTGTACCCATTCCATAATGATACATACGAGCTAAGTTGAAAGCTGCTACAGGGTTTCCTCTTAAGGCTGCTGTTTTATCAAGTTCTAAAGCTTGTTTTAAATCTTGTTTTGTTCCCCATCCTCGAAAATAAAACCAAGCCAAATTTAAAAGACAACATTCGTTGTTTTTAGCAACGCCTTTTTCATACCAGTTCTTAGCAGTGCCGAAATGCATTGGAACACCATATCCATAACGGTAAATGTTGCCCAGGTTACACATAGCATTACTATCGCCTTGTTCTGCTGCTTTTTCATACCAACTACGAGCAGTTTCATAGTTTTTTTCTACACCTAATCCAACAGCATGTAAATTAGCTAAATTAAACATGGCAGGAATATAGTTTTGTTTTGCCGCTTCAGCATACCATTCGGCAGCAACAGGATAATTTTTTCTGACTCCTAGTCCTTTTTCATAAATTACGCCAAGGCTATACATAGCCATAACATTATTTTGACTGGCGGCATGAACGTAATAGTCATGCGCTTTTTTTTCATCCTTGGATAAACCTAAACCAAAGGCATACATATTGCCTAAGTAATAGTTAATTTCAGCTGATTTTTGAGATTCTGATGCCAGAAAGATAGTTGCTGCTTCTGTATATTTCCCTTGATGATATTGAGAAATAGCTGTGGTAATTTTGTCTTCAGGAGAAACAGAATTTTGTTTATCAACAGGAGTATCTTCTTTTTGAATGGAAGTGTTTTTTTGAGGAGATACTTCTATATTTTCTGCGAGAGAATACGATGAGAAAAAGACAGTAATAATAAAAGTTAAAAAAAACAAAAAAGGAGTGAAATGTGTAGATGAATTTTGGTTTTTCTGCATGACTTTTTCCTGTATCAATCAGCCAATGTTTTGTAAATGATACAACAAGAATCGTGCTTTTATAAGTAATGAAAAAGGAAGCTTTTAAAGCTTCCTTTTCCCTTTTGCTATTTTTTTATTTTTTCGGCACATCTCTACGGGGGTGCCCAATATACAATTGACGTGGACGTCCGATTCGTTGCTCTGGATCAGATATCATTTCTTTCCATTGAGCAATCCATCCGACTGTACGAGCAAGAGCAAATATACCTGTAAAGAAATTAGACGGTATACCAAGAGCAGATTGTACAATACCAGAATAAAAATCAACGTTTGGATATAATTTTCTGGAAACAAAATAATCGTCTTCTAATGCAACACGTTCGATTTCAAGAGCAATTTTAAAGAGAGGATCATTGTGTAATCCGAGCTCATTTAATACTTCATGACAGGTTTCGCGTATAAGTGTTGCTCTTGGATCCATGTTTTTGTATACACGATGACCAAAACCCATAAGACGAGAGTGATTGGCTGGATCTTTTACACTTTTTACAAAAGCGCCAACTTTATCTACTGAGCCAATATGACGAATCATAGATAATGCTGCTTCATTTGCGCCACCATGTGCAGGACCCCATAAACAGGAAATCCCCGCTGAAATACACGCAAAAGGATTAGCTCCACTTGAACCTGCTAAACGAACGGTTGTTGTGGATGCATTTTGCTCATGATCTGCGTGCAAAATAAATATTCTATCTAGTGCACGAACTAGTACATCATTGATTTTGTAGTTTTCTGCAGGTGTCGCAAACATCATTCTCATAAAGTTTGCGGTGTAATACAAATCTTTATTTGGATAAATAAATGGTTGTCCAATAGAGTATTTGTATGACATAGCAACTAATGTTGGCATAAGCGCCAGCAAACGTTGTGCTGCCATTTCACGATGTTCTTGATCATTAATGTCAAGAGAATCGTGATAAAACGAAGAAAGTGCACCGACAGTTGCGACTAAAATGGACATGGGGTGAGCATCTCGTCTAAACCCACGGAAGAAAAGATGCATTTGCTCATGCACCATAGAGTAATCTGCTACATTTTTTGTAAAACTCGCTTTTTCTTCTGGCGTTGGTAATTCTCCTTTTAAAAGCAGATAGCAAGTATCCATGTAATCACAAGATACGGCTAACTGTTCAATAGGATACCCTCTGTAAAGCAATTCACCTTTTTCGCCATCTATATATGAAATAGAAGATTGGCATGATGCTGTTGCCATAAAACCTGGGTCATAGGAAAGTTTTCCTGCTGTGTTGTACAACGGGCGCATATCAATAGCATCAGCTCCTATGGTTCCTTTGTATACAGGTAATTCTATAGCCGGTGTATTGTCGCTGAAATTTAATTTTACTGTCGAAATCTTTTCGTTCATTCCTTGTCCATCAAAATGATTTATACCCAAAGATTAAGAATTTTTAGACTCTGTAAAAGTTATCACCTAAAAATTATTTTTAGTTTGGCAGAATAAACCTTAATTTTATCAGTGTGCCTGCTTTGATAATAGAGCAGAATGTATTTTAGATGATTAATTGAAACTAATCTTGTTTTCATTGAACAAGACTAAGTGTTACAGAAGATTGAAAAGTGTAACAGGATATTACAACCTGTCAACTAAAAACGGGAAAAACTTATAATAAATCTAAGTCTTATAGTAGTTGTATTCAAAAATTTCCTCTCCCTTAAAACGCGCCTTTACAAGGTGCGTTTTTTGTTTGTTGAGACTGAGTTTATAGAATAAAAATTAACCAGTTTATATCGCAATTGGCGCAGCAATAGCTGGATATGGGTCGTAACCAGTAATAATAAAGTCTTCAAAAGTATATTCAAGAATACTATTTGGTTTTCTGGAAAAACTTAGTTGCGGTAGTGGTTTAGGTTCACGAGAAAGTTGGAGATGAACTTGCTCCATATGATTGTTATAAATATGGAGATCTCCAATAGAATGGATAATTTCACCTGGCTCTAGATTTGTTTGATGAGCAATCATGTGTGTTAAAAAGCCTAGACTGGCAACATTGTATGGAATACCAAGAAAAATATCACCAGAGCGTTGCGTTAACATAGCAGATAATTTTCCATTAGCGACCCAGAACTGATACATAACATGGCATGGTGCTAATGACATTTTTCCATCAATAACATTTTGCTGAGGACTTTTTGCTTCATTAGGTAAAAGTGCAACATTCCATGCGTTAATAATGTGCCGTCTACTATCAGGATTCTTTTTTATGCTTTGAATAACGGTTTCAACTTGATCATAAATTTCTCCGTTATGTCCTTGCCAGTTACGCCATTGTGCCCCGTATATAGGTCCTAATTCACCATCTGGTGTTGCCCATTCATCCCAAATGGTAACGCCATTGTCATTGAGGTATTTTATATTGGTTCCACCTTGTAAAAACCAAAGAAGCTCATGAATGATCGAACGAATATGCAATCGTTTGGTTGTCAATAACGGAAAACCTTTAGATAAATCATGACGATACATTCTTCCAAAAACAGATAGGGTTCCTGTACCAGTACGGTCATTTTTTTGAATACCATTATCTAAAATGTCTTTGAGCAGAAAGAGATATTGTTTTTCCATAATGACCGAAACTTTTATTTTTGGAAGTTAATAAAGTAATAAACTAGCGGATAGTTTTTCTGTCAGCTAGTATGAAACTATAATCGACTCGCTTTGTTTCGCCAAGTAGCTGTTATGCAGTAACAACAGGTATATATAGTTTAATCGGTTCTTCCTTAAGGTAGCTATTAGGATATAGCTCATAATATGGAGTGTCACCTATTTCTATATTTTGATCTTGTTCTGCTAACCATTTATCACGCAAATAGTCGTAAAGACGATAAAGATCATCATGTGAAGGTAGTATGCACTCTACATACAACCCACCAGGAATAATAATTTCTTCGAATTCTTCAGGAAGATTACTATTTGCAGTTGGTTGTACAGCAACACAGTATTTAAAACGGTGATTTTCCGAATCAAGGACCCAAGAAATACCGTAAGTTGAGGTATTCCTTTGGCGGGAAATCAGTTCACTGATTTGAGGTTTGATATCATCTTGAAGTTTTTGGATATCTTCCTTGGCAGTTTGCATACCCGTATGAATTTTTACGCCCCTTACTTTTATTGCAGGGCGAGGCACAATTTGCAACGGTATGTCTAGAGGCAGTGCAGCAGGCATAATATTTCCCTTTCCAATTTAAAGGATGAAACTTCCTACTAATGCTCTTTTGGAGCGTTATTTTTGAATAATGGCGAATTTTATATTTTGTAGAAACAAATTTTTAATTCAAAAACACCACAATCTTTTTACTTTTAGTTTTTCAATGAATGATCAAAAAAGTAAATTCACTATCTCTTTATCTTTATTTTACAAGAATTTTTTTATTTGTGAATGTTTTTTACGGTGATTTTAGCTATTTTTTATTGACATGATGTTGATTTTGGTATAGGAACGAGTTAGGCGACGTTGATTTTATCGATTGGAATAAAAATACTAAGTTGACCTGTTTGTACGAAATTAGCAGGATAGTATTCGAAACTGACAGCATCTTCTAAAAAGATGTAATGTGATTGAGAAGGTAGCCATCTTGAATAGAGATAATAGTAAGCTGTATGAATTTCAGCAATGGAAGTTAGATGGCATTGCGCGTATAAGCCTGGTGAAATTGTGAATTCTTTGAATTCTTCAGGAAGAACTTCTTGATTTGTTTTTTTTGTCAAAGCCCAATAATCAAAATCACCACTGGCAGCGTCATAGGCACAACAAGCTCCCCAAGCAGGGTAAACTTTTTTTAATTTTATTTTCGACATCAATGGAATAAATATATCTTTCCAAAGTTTTGGACAGTCATCTTTGCAGGTATGCATGTTTGTTCGGATTTTAATTCCAAACAGTTCTTGAGCAGGATGAATTGAGACACTAACAGAAAAGTCTTTGTTTCGTGATATATCAGACATAGTACTTTCCCTTGCTAGATGATAACTGATCTGTTTATTGTAGCTTTTTGAAAGGTTTTTTGCGATGAAAAAGAAGGTTTTTTAATGTTATTTATTTGTAAATAAATGAATGAGAATACCATATCCGTTTTTTTGAAGGCAGGGCAGAATAAGATATGAAATTTATCAATTAATTATTGAGGATTGAAAAAACATGTTGTTTAACACATACAAGTTTAGAACGAATTTTTTTAATAAAAAGAAAAAAAATTTTGGTATGAAACAATATGTTTTTTTGATTTCAAAATAGTATCACTTCTAAAATGAAGTAAATGAACGTATCTCAATTACTTGATGAAGAGAAATAGGATATTGAATAAAATATCTTCTATTTTAATGAGAATTGCCTAAGTTTAGTTTTCTCTTTTTATGATGATTTTCTGATATAAATAACATACACTTATTCAAAGCGAAGTACCAGAGATTTTATTAAAGAAATGCAATGAGACATATTAGTCCTACAGAAATGATATCAAGACTGGCTAATACGCCAGTTTCCCGTGTTATTTTCAGACGCCCAGCATCAGGAACGGGTGTTGTAGTGGAAATACTCGCAAAAAACGGTGAAGAGATTATGATCTCAGAACAAGGTACACCTGATCCTATTACTTTTACCAATGAGGGTGTTATAGAGTTTTTCCGTGAATTGGGATTATTCTCAGATGCATATAAAGATGTGATTTTGGACGCTAAGCATTATCGTCCTGCTGGTTTTGGGTTTATGCGAGAAACCCCAGAGATCTCTTTTTCAGAATTGAAAGAAAGAGAAAAGTATGCAGAATTCTTTGATTATTCTGATGAAAAACCAACGCAGTTACAACAATCACAATTTCCTGCAAATCCATCTTACCCTAGCTCTGATTCATCTTCTCCAAATGGATATGGAGAAGATAGTCTTCTTAAGGAAAGCCAAGAGCCCGTTCAAGAAGAAAATCAAGCCGTACCACAACCTAAAATAGGGGAGAAATATTTAACGACAATCAATTTAATTCGGTTAACAAGTCTTTGGGTTGTTATTGAATTAGTTATGATTCTTGTTTTTCCTTCTATGAATCCGACAATGAAGGAAGTACTGTATATTTGTATTGGTTCTGTAATCGTACTGGCTTTATCATTTGTTCTTTTTGAACGAACTAATCCTAATCATCCTTCACTTCGAATACGTCGTTATTTATGGCTATGTCTTATTGTGTTCAATATTTCAATGGTAATGTCGTATATCCTTACGGGAAAAATGTTTTAAGACTATTTGAAGTTTTTCGTTTCTATTAAACAGCTTTTAGCTTTTTCGTAATCAAGAATGGTCGCTTTTTCGTACCATTCTTTTGTTCGTTTAAGATTAATGGGAACACCATCTCTGGTTTCATACATTTTTGCAAGTTGGCAGCAGGCAGATGCATTATTGTTGATAGCAGCGTGACCAAACCAGTACATCGCTTTAGATTTATTTTTTTGTACGCCTATACCAGTTTGATACATGTTTGCTAAAAAAGTTTGTGCCGATGATAGATTTTTGATTGCTGCCTTTTTTTACCAAGATTCAGCTAAGGTATAGTCTTGTTCAACTCCATGTCCATGAAAATAACAAATACCAAGCATCCCCTGTGCAAAAATATTATTTTGTTTTACAGCTTTGTTTAACCAGTAAATGGCTTTTTCATAATTTTGTTGAACGACTTGACCGGTATAGTAAAAGTGCGCTAGACGTGCTTGCGCATTATCATATTGATTTTCAGCTGCTTTCTGATACCAAATAATAGCTTGCTTGTTATTTATTGGACGACCATAACCATTTTCATAGAATTGGCCAATGGTAAATTGCGCTTTTGGATTTCTTTGCAGAGCAGCTTTGTTATACCAATAAAATGCGGTTTCATAATTTTTAGCGATGCCCAATCCGTTTTCGTATATATAACCTAAAAGTACTTGTGCTTTTGAGTTACCAGTTTGAGAAGCACGAATTAAAAATGGAATTGATTTTGTATATTGTTTTTCGATGAAAAGTTTTTGTGCATTAGAAAAATCATTTGCAAAAACGGCAAAAGAAAAAAGTAGGTTAAGGATAATAAATAAAAGAGAGCGAATTGGCATTCTATAAAAGAAATAGTTTAAAAAAATTTGTAACTTATTGATTTTAATAAAAAGTTTATTTGTCAAAAAAGCGTTGCGGTCTTGTTTTTCAAATGATAATAAAATAATAATTCTTCATTATTCTGTATTTCAATCTCACTAATTGAAGACAAAATGAATAGTAAATATTAATTGGCTAGTTATAATCTGAACATGATGAATAAAAAGGACAATGCATGAAAAAATGGAACAACATACTAGTCGGAATTTTGTTTTTTTTAGCAATGATTCCTGCAAAAGGTGAATCTGAAAATACAGTTGTTCAAAATATTGAAGTGCAGTTACGGGAGTTACGTCAGAAAGAAAACGATAATGTTTCATTAAAAGGTTTTTTGTATATTTGTGCTTATGGTACTTCTGAGGATGTCAAAAAAGCTTTGACTGCAGGAGCTAATGCTCAATTGGGAAATCAATCTAGTGATTTACCGCCTCTTTCTGCTGCGGCATCATACAATCCGGACCCTAAAGTTATCGAATTGCTACTTGATGCTGGAGCAGATATCAATCAAGTTTCAGGAAAAGAAAATCGAACAGCATTACACTATGCTTTAATGACAAATCCAGATGCATATTCAGTTGTTGAAACACTTTTGGTTGCTAATCCCGACATTTATGTTTTAGATAGGTTTTTATATACACCTATTGATTTTGCTATAAGTGGTCATTATCGAAATGGTGCTTTTGATGCAAATCCAAGAGAAGATTTAATACTCCTTTTGCTAGAGGCGGCTAAACGTTTACCTTATACAATGCAAAGAGGTGACAGAAAATCTTTTATGACTAAAAAATTGAGACAATATGATATTAATATGGGTGAAGGGTGGCGTGATCGAGATGTTTTAGCTGCTTTTATAAGTTTAGGAGCAGATGAAAGAGTAATGAAAGATCGTTAATTTTATAACTCTTCCCAATCATTTCTCCCAGATAAAGGATGTGAGCGATAAGTAGGAGAACGAGTTAAACGATAATGCGCTAAAGTCGCTCCCGCAAAAAATAGAATAAGACAAGCAGTAATGGCAATGTGATTTCCAAAACGGATATAAGGAGTTATACCATTCATACCTTGTATTTCAGTTTCCAAAGTTGCTAAACGATAATAAGGCAACTCTCCTTGTACCTGCCCTTTAGCGTCAATAATAGCAGTTACTCCTGTGTTAGTTGAGCGTAGCATAGGACGTTGCATTTCCAAGGCACGCATACGTGAAATTTGCAAATGTTGTGGTAACGCTAAACTATTTCCAAACCAAGCGATATTCGAAATATTAAGCATGATACCTGGTTCTGGCATGTCACTTTTATAAGCCGCTTTAATTTGTTTTGCGATTTCTTCTCCAAAAAGATCCTCATAACAGATGTTTGGCATAATCCATTGATTTTTCACTAAAAATGGTTTTTGTACAATGGGGCCTCGAGCAAAGTTTCCCAAAGGAATATGCATTAAATTAAGAAACCATCTAAAACCTGATGGAATGTATTCGCCAAATGGAACAAGATGCTGTTTGTTATATCGATAACTAATATGATATGGATTAGATGTTTCAGGTGATATCACAATAAGACTATTTGTATAGTGAAGCAGACTATCCGCTATAGGGATACCAATAGCTAAAGTTGTTTTTGTGTCAACAACATATTTTTCCAATTTTTTATACCAGGCTGGGGAGAGGGTATGTAAATATTGAGGAATGGCTGTTTCAGGTGTAACAATTAGATCGGCAGGAGATGCCATGATCATATCTTCATACCTTTTTAATGTTTTTTGAGATTGCTCAGGAGAAAATTTTAATTCTTGCGGGATATTTCCTTGTAAAAGTCGAATTTTAATTGGCGAATTAACAGGTATAGTCCAATTAATAAATTTAAGACCGTAACCACCAATAATAATGGTTAAAGCAACAACAAAAACAATACTGCGATAAGGGTATTTTCGATTTAAAAGAACTATGACACAGCCAGACAGGAATGTTGCCAGCAAAGTAATCCCGTATACACCAATAAGCGGTGCGAAACCAGAAAGCGCATTATCGGTATGGGCATATCCTAAAGCACCCCAAGGGAGCCCTGTAAAAAGCCAACCTCGTGTCCATTCAGCAAGTGTGAGTGTAGCAGGTAAGATAAAAAGAAGTAAAAAAGTATTATCAGCTTGAAGTCGATTGCCAATGAATTTTGTTAAGGTTATAGCAGTTGCTGGTAACAATCCCATAAAAAGACCAAGAATAATGACTGCTAAAATAGCAAGTAAAGGATTGAGTCCACCATACTGATGCATGGAAAAAAACAACCAATAAACACTAGCTGTCATCCATCCGGTACCAAATGCCCATCCAACAAAAAAACTTTGTTGAACTTGACTTGTTTTTAAAATTAAGTGAAAAAGAAAGGCAACACAAAGAATCTGGATAATGGAAAAACCAAATGGAGCTAAAGCCAGTATTAACAAAGCTCCAGCTATAAGAGCACAGAAAGAGTATTTCAGTGTAACAAGCCTACCGTGCATAGACATTCGTTTGATGGTTTTTAGATACTTTTTAAGTTTTTTGCAAAGATTCTGCTTCTTTTGATAAAGCTGTGCGTTTTTCTACTAAAAGATAATGAATTTGACTTGTATCTGCTTTTAATACGACAAAGTGTAGATCGTCAATATCAAATGCATCTCCTGTATGAGGAAGACTTCCTAGAACATTTGCAATATAACCTCCAATAGTATCTGCGTCGTCTTCATCAAATTTTGTGCCAAAAGTTTCATTAAAGTCAGCTAGTTCAATCAAGGCAGAAATACGCCAAGTTGGATTGTCGCCTGATTTGATAACGCGGATTTCTGATTCATCTTCGTCATCATCATATTCGTCTTCAATTTCACCTACGATTTCTTCCAAGACATCTTCAATGGTAATTAAACCTGCAATACTTCCATATTCATTGATAACTAAAGCCATATGGTTACGATTGACACGAAAATCTCTTAGCAGAACATTGGCGCGTTTAGATTCTGGAATAAAGATAGCTGGTCGTATGATATTTTGTATATCAAATTCCTTTTCCATAAAATAAGCCAACAAATCTTTGGTTAGGATAATCCCTACTACATTATCGGTTTCTCCTTTAATTGCTGGAAAACGAGAATGTCCACTTTCTATTACTTCAGGAAGCCATTCGTCAATAGGACGTGTAATGTCTATGGCGTAGATTTGTGAGCGAGGCACCATTAGATCGCGTGCAGCTAATTCATTAACTTGAAAGACACCTTCGATCATAGATAAGCATTCGGCATCAATCAGCTTTCGTGAATGTGCTTCATGCAGAATATTTAAGAGTTCTGTTCGGCTTTCTGGTTCAGGAGAAACAAAAGCAGCTAATCGTTCTAAAAGCGTTCTCTGCGTCTTTTGTTCACTATGGGTTGTCTCAGGGTGTTCTGGCATATTATCTTTGTTCTTGCTCTATTTAGAGTATCAAAACCTATAGGATACACATAAAAAAGAAAATGACAAAATATTATGCTAAGTGCATATTTTTATTGGATTTAATGGTAAAGTTAATAATATCTTGTTCTCTAAAGATCTTTTTTCGTGTCAGGTTGTTTCATTAGTTAGTCTTTTTACCTGATTTTTCTTAGCGGATTTTCCTGTTGCAGGAGGAAACTAATGATGAAAAAATTCATTATTGATCCAGAGATTATGGCTCTACGAATGAAGTTTATGGGAGAGTTTGGTCTGCCAGTGCTAGATTTAATGAATCCTAAGCCAAATGAAAAAATACTTGATATCGGTTGTGGATTCGGTTCAATGTGTTTGAAATTAAAAGAACGAGGATGCCAACCTTTAGGGATTGATATTAGTAGCAGTATGGTTGCCGCTGCTATTAAAAACGGAGTCGATGCCCGTATTGTGAATGCAGAAAATATGATGTTTCATGAGGAATTTGATGCTGTATTTTCTGTTTCTGCTTTGCATTGGATGCGACATCTTGGGAGAGTCGCATCTAGTACAATACGAGCATTAAAGCCTGGAGGAAGATTTGTTGGTGAGTTAGGCGCAAAAGGTAGTATTGCAACGATTATTGCAGCAATTCGACGCGTTATGCTTCGACATGGGATTGAAATGGAAAGTGTGCAATCTTGGTATTTTCCTTCCGTTTCAGAATTTTCTGGGGCTTTAGAACAAGCTGGTTTTGCTATTCGATCAATAGAATTATTAGATCGCCCAACTGTATTGCCAACCGATATTCGCGATTGGATTAAAATGTTTGGACGGCACTATTTAGATTCATGGGATAAAAGTGAGCGAGATCAAATTCTCAGGGAACTTAAAGAAGAGGCAGGAAAAACCATGATAAATGAAAAAGGAGAATGGGTAGCAGATTATCGTCGATTACGTTTTGTAGCGTATAAACCAGCTTAATTACAAATGATAAAACCCTATCTTGCAGGTTTGCTTGATAGGGTTTTTTATTCAGTGAAACTTTTTTGACCATTAATTTTTCCTGAAAAACCAAGCCGTCTAAATTCCCATGGTGGTGTTACAACACTATCTTTCCATAACCCAATTCTATTTTTTTGCGCTTCATTTTGTAACTGGGGTAGGATTGTATCTTGGTTATATTCGTCGTATACCCAAGCCATTCCAGTTTTTACTAAGTGGCGATTAACGTTAATTCCATTGCAGTAAACAACAGCTATAGCTTGTTTTTTTCTGTCGTTATAAAGTGTTTTGTATTTAACTTCTTTTCCAGAACAAAGTTCCGTTAAAGTTCTTCGAGAATGATTGGCATAAGGTTGACGGGGTTCGGGCGCATCAATAAATGCTAATCTTACTTTTACAGTACGTGTTCCATCCAATAAAGTTAATGTGTCACCGCTTGAAACACCAAGAACTGATGCAGCAAAAACAGAAGAAAGCATCAAATAACTACTTAAACAGATAATGCTTTTAAGAAAGCGTACAGAAAATAGCATGATACTTTTTTAAATTTTGAATAAAATTGCCTGAAATTTAAAAATATGGAGTTTTATTTCGATTACTTACACTTTATCAGTGTTCTATGTAATGAGTTAAATTACAAAATATTTTTCAAAGTATTACATATTTCAAAATATGATAATGAGAGAGGATAAATCGATAAGTAATTTGACATGGAATCCTATAACAGGATGTACAAAAATATCACCTGCCTGTCAAAATTGTTATGCAGAAAAAATTGCAAAAAATCTTCAGAAACAAGGTGTTATCGGTTATGCAAATGGATTTGCATTAACATTACATCCAGATCGATTAAATCAACCTTTGAAGCGTAAATCTCCGACTTTTTATTTTGCAGGTTCAATGACGGATTTTTTTCATCATGATGTTCCAGATAATTTTTTGGATGACATTATGAGTGTTATGCAAAGTAGTCCACATCATACATATATGGTATTAACTAAACGCGCAGAAAGACTTCCTATTTATTTCTCTTCTCGTTTTTGTCCCAAAAATTTATGGTTGGGTGTTACCGTTGAAAATAAAGAACACGGTTTGCCGAGGATGAATTATTTGCGGCAAGTAGATGCCGCTTTACGTTTTATAAATATAGAACCTCTTTTGGAGGACCTAGGTAAAATTGATTTGTCAGGAATTGGTTGGGTTACATTAGGAGGAGAGACTGGTTCTGGTGCAAGACAGATGAAAAAAGTTTGGGTTGAAAAAATACGAGATCAAGTTACTACAGCAGGCATTCCATTTTGTTTTTTAAAATGGGGAGAATGGGGTGAAGATGGAATACGTCATGGAAAAAATAGAACGGGGCGGTTACTATCAGGACGCATTTGGGATGAAAAACCTCAATTACAAGTAAAAATAGTGATGGATGAAAAACAAACTTCTTCCCAGTTTTCATTTGATTTTTAACCTATTTATTGATATTGCCATCTATCAAATTCTTTTAATTTTCATTAAATATGGTTAAATTCTTTAAAAATTATTTTATTTTTATACTTTTTTTATCAAATTTATTTTCTGTCGCGTGTGCTCAATCAATTAACTTGGAAACATTTCCGCAAACAGAAAACATCAAAAAAAATCAGCAATCTATTTTTTTCTATCACCAAGAAGCTATAAAGGGGAATGTCAAAGCACAGCACGCTTTAGCTTATGCCTATGAAACTGGAAAGGAAGTAAGAAAGGATGAACAGATAGCTTTTAATTGGTATATGTCAGCGGCAAATCTTGGATATGCCCCTTCACAAAATAATTTAGGGTTAATGTTTAGAGATGGAAGAGGAACAATTAGTGATCTAGAAAAAGCAATTTATTGGTTAGAGAAAGCAGCATATCAAGGACATCCCTATGCACAGCTTAATTTGGGTACTATGTATTTTGAGGGGAATTTAGTTAAACAAAATTATGATAAAGCCAAGTTATATTTAGAAAATGCTGCCCGTCAAGGTGAACCTCAAGCTCAATTCAATTTAGGGATCATGTACCTTTATGGGTATGGTGTAGAGCAAAACTACCCATATGCTGCTCGATGGTTTCATTTAGCTAGTGAACTTGGTGATGCACAGGCGCAATTTAATTATGCTGTGATGCTAGAGTATGGGAATGGGGTGCGGCAGAATTTTGTTGAAGCAGCAAAATGGTATCAAGAATCTGCTATACAGCAATATGTACCAGCTCAAGTTGCTTTAGGTCGTTTGTTTGCGCGTGGAAGTGGAGTTCAACGAGATGCAACAAAAGCTTTGTTTTGGTATGAAAAAGCCATTGCACAGGGCAATATACAAGCAATGGAATATATTGGTAAGTTGTATGAGAAAGGACAAATTGTAGAACAAAGTTACAGTTTAGCTTTTTCATGGTATTTAAAAGCAGCAAAAAATGGATTGGCATCTGCAATTTTTTTAGTAGGACGTTGTTATGAAGAAGGTAAGGGGGTAGAAGTTAATCTTAAAGAAGCGCTAAAATGGTATGAAAAAGCTGCTCAGGCAAATGTAAATACATCACAAGAAAGTGTTAATCGACTTCGAGCAAGGCTAGAGATACTTTCGCAAAGTAGTCCCAATGAAATAGCAAGTCAAAGTAAAAGGAGTGTCATCAATGAAGCAAAATGTATCCAGTAACATTCAAAAAATGAGGAGAATTGTGATTGCATTTTTTTCATTTGCTGTGATGTTCGCATGTGTACAGACTTGTTATGGACAAATAGATAATTATGCAACTGGAATGAAATTATACAAGGAAGCGAATTATAAAGAGGCTATGCCGTATATGTTAAAAGCAGCAAATGAAGGAACGAAAGAAGCACAATATCAATTGTGTATCATGTATAAACGCGGTCAAGGTATAAAAACGCCTAATGCTACAGAGGCTTATAATTGGTGTAAGAAATCAGCTGAGCAAGGATATGGGCTTGCAGAATATGAACTAGCAGAGAGCCTTCAAACTGGTTGGGGCGTTACAAAGGATCCTGCTACTGCTTTGGATTATTATTTTAAAGCGTCTAAGCAAGGTGTACCCGAGGCACAATATGCTTTAGGTTTGTTATATGAATTTGGTGATGGAGGCGTAAAGCAAAGTTATTACCAAGCTCGTACGTTGTATATGTGGGCTTCAGGAAAAGGGTATTCTCCTGCAACTTATCGAGTTGGAACAATGTATGAAGAAGGTAAAGGTATTCGACCTAGTATGGCAGCTGCTTTGCGGTGGTATCGGAAAGCAGCGGCAATGGGAAATGAAGATGCTTTAGCCAAATTAAATGCGCTAAAACAGCAAGAAGAGGAAATGGAAAATGCACTTCGTGCTGCTGAAGATCAATTAGCTGGTAATGCCAGTAAAACTGAAAAATAGACAGGATTTGTGTGCATAAAACTCGACTCGATTGCAAATTCTCGTCGAGTTTTATAATAATTTTCTATTTAATATAACGTATAACGTCCCTATTTCGATGAGGAGCTACAGGATGAGACTCATTTGGGTAGCCCAGTGCAACAGCGTAAATAGTAGAGTAACCATTTGGTAAACCAAGCTCATTATTTAGTTCGGATGCAAGTACAGGGTCCTCAAAAGCTTGTCTAAAACTTCTTAAGTAGCAAGATCCTAAACCAAGAGAATAAGCTGCAACACACATGTTTTGTGCGGCATTGGCACAATCAATATGAGCACTCGCTTCATCATCTTTTCCAGAAAGGAAAATGACAATTGGAGCATTATAAAAAGGAGAAAAATCAGGATCTTGGGCTTTGATTTTGTATTTTTCAACATCCTTTTTTCTCATGGTTTCTAAAGTGCCTTTCGTAATTTTATTAAAAAGGGCTTTGTTACTAACAACAGAAAAAAACCATGGTTGTTTGTTTCTTGATGAGGCTGCATATAATCCAGCTTCAAGGATCCAGTTAATCTTCTGTTCTGGAATTGGATCCGATTTGAATGCACGTATGCTTCTTCTTTCTAAAATAGAAGTAATTGTTTGATTCATAAAAGCTTTCTGTTAAAAAGTATTATCAGATACAAAATATTTTACCAATAAGTTAAATAGGTGATATCGAAAGTTTAAGGTTAATAAAAATGTCTTGATTTCTTTTGTTTGATTAGGAACATTATCGTTACAATGCAAATTAATATATAAAGGTTAAAAACCTAACGTGTGCATATTGCATAACCATATTGATATTGGGAGGTGTCGTATTATGTTTTTTAATTATTTTATTCCTACAAGAATTCTTTTTGGAAAAGGGCAGTTAAATCATTTACATGAATGTGCACTTCCTGGAAAAAAAGCACTGATTGTTATTTCTACTGGTAAATCAACAAGAGCTAATGGTTATTTAGATAGACTGATTAATGAATTAAAGTTAGCTCATGTTGATTATGTTATTTATGACAAAATTCAACCCAATCCAACAAAAGAAAATGTAATGAATGGAGGGCTTATTGCCCGTGACTCTGGTTGCGATTTTGTTATTGGTTTGGGTGGCGGGAGTGTCATGGATGCTTCCAAATCTATTGCCATTATGGCAAATAATGAGGGAGATTATTGGGATTATGTTTTTGGAGGAAGTGGTAAAGGAAAACCTATTCCAAATGATCCATTGCCAGTGGTTGCGATTAGTACAACAGCAGGCACAGGTTCTGAAACTGATCCTTGGACAGTTGTAACCAAAGAAGAAACAAATGAAAAAATAGGCTTTGGATATGATAAAACATTTCCTGTATTAGCAGTAGTTGATCCGGACTTAATGCAAAGCGTGCCTCCATTGTTAACAGCGTATCAGGGCTTTGATACGTTATTTCATGCAACAGAAGGTTATATTAGTCAGTCAGCTAATTTTATGAGTGATCTTTATGCTTTAAAGGCAATAGAGCTCGTAAGTAGTAATCTGGCTCAAGCAGTAAAAGATGGAAAAAATGAGGATGCAAGAGCAGGGGTCGCTTTAGCAAATACATTATCCGGTATGGTCTTGAGTAGTTGTTTTATCACTTCAGAACATTCTCTTGAACATGCACTTTCAGCATTCCATCCAGAGTTACCACATGGTGCTGGATTGATTATGATAAGTCGTGCTTACTACACTCATTTTGTAAAGGCAGGTGCTTGTGATGAAAGAATGATTGCTATGGCAAAAGCCATGGGCAAGAAAAATGCAACAAAAGCGATGGATTTTGTGGATGCTTTAGTTGAGTTACAACAAGCTTGTAGGGTTTCCGAATTAAAAATGTCTGATTATGGTATTGATCGGAATGACTTAAGAAAATACGCAATAAACGCAAGAGATACTATGGGGGATCTTTTTGCTATGGACCCTGTACCACTTTCTGAAGATGATTGTGTGGCAATTTTGGAAGATTCTTATCGATAAGTATGGTGAAAAAACTTCACATTGTTTGACTAGGAATGTTTCATGAAAGAAAGATCTGAAAAAGCCGTTTTTAACTTTCGTAAACCTTTGAATGAAGATAAAAGGATTAATTGTGCACAGGCAATTGCTCTTGCCTATGCTGATTTAATTGGTTTATCTGAAATACAAGCAGTAAATTTAACTGCAGGTTTTGGTAGAGGTATGGGAAAAGGGCAAACTTGTGGAGCTGTTACTGCCATGCTTATGGTTGCAGGTTTAAAAAACTGTGGTTTTGCCTGTCAAGAAATCATAGATTCTTTTGAAAAAGAAGTGGGTAGTACCTTATGTAACGAATTACTAGAAAAGTACACGAGGGAACATTGCCCGAATTTGGTTAAATTGGCAACACAATTAATCAATCAGAAAGTTTTAAAGATAATTGATTAATTTATATGTATTGATCAAGTAATTCAGTAACAATGTATTGCTTCCCATTTGAACGGGAATGACAATAAACAAGTTGGTTAATATCTAAATCGATAAAAATACGAGGATTGACTTTTACAGGTCCATCCTCTTTTTTTTCTGTTTTAGGGTAAAGAACCCATTTTTCGTCTCCTTTTAGGTGTT
This sequence comes from Oxalobacter sp., assembly GCA_045603905.1. Taxonomy (GTDB): domain Bacteria; phylum Pseudomonadota; class Gammaproteobacteria; order Burkholderiales; family Burkholderiaceae_D; genus Oxalobacter. The sequence goes on from JAZUNA010000058.1 coordinate 18,752, forward strand.
TTCCCAAGCGAGAGACTACTTCAAAAATAGTAATGTAATTATTTTCTTTTATCCCGACACGCCAACCTTGTTTAATTTCTTGTCGAATTTCATTAGTTAGTATCAGCATTTCATAATTGTAATAATTAAAAATTTGTAAAAGTATAGTTATTTTTATTCGAGAAATTAAAAAATTATCGAATTGGAATAAAAGCTTAGCTTTAAATATTCATAGCTATACAATCTTCGATAAAAGTGACGATAAAAAACGGATAGGGAAATAACGAGGTAATTATGTATTACTTCTAATAACAAGATTAACTATCCATTATTCGTATACGAATGAAAAAACGACAATTATTAAAAAATGCATTGGAAAGATATGGATCAACTATATCCATACTAAAAAAAGGTTATAAACAAGAACGATATCGTATTGAACAAATATCTCGTTCTTTTCTAGGAGAAAAATTTGTTCGAAAAATAACTTCTATGGATATCGCAACATATCGAGATCAAAGGTTAGAACAAATCAATTTAAAAACAGGAAATTCAATTTCTGCTTCAAGTGTTCGCCTAGAGATGTCTTTATTATCAAATTTTTTTGATGTGGCTCGTATTGAATGGGGACTTTGTGATCATAATCCAGTGGAAAATGTTAGAAAACCTAAACTCCCTCCTGGGAGAGACCGTCGCTTAACAAATCGTGAAGAACAGATAATTTTAAAATATGCTTTTTACCATTCCAATAAAACACTTTATTCCATCATTGTATTGGCGCTAGAAACAGCTATGAGACAAGGAGAAATACTGAATCTTCTTTGGGAAAACATCGATTTAAAAAAACGAGTTGCACATTTGCCAGAGACTAAAAACGGAAAAAAAAGAGATGTCCCTTTGTCTTATCGTGCACGTGATGCACTAATACGTTTAGGTCAAAAAAAGAAAGGAAAAGTATTTTTTTATACAGCAGAGGGATTTAAATCAACTTGGCGATTTATGATAAAAAATTTAGAAATTGTTGATTTGCATTTTCACGATTTAAGACATGAAGCCATATCACGGTTTTTTGAACTTGGAACACTTGATATTATGGAAATTTCCGCTATTAGTGGTCATCAAAATCTTTCAATGTTAAAACGTTATACACATCTTTCTGCTCAAAAATTAGCAAAAAAACTAGAGAGTAAAAGAAATAAAAACATACAGCATGTGATTGATATGATGACTCCATATCCAGCTATCGTGGAAAAAGAGAGCGGGATTTACCATATTCGATTACTTGATTTTGATGATATTAAAGTTCAAAGTAGTTCTTTGGATTTCGCAATTCAATCAGCGCAAGACTCCCTTTTAAGAAGAATTGTATTAGCGTTTAAAGCAAATGAATCATTACCACTTCCAGATCAGTATTTGGAAAGTGTGGATGATACAAAAGTGTTAATGATTGATCCGTTAGGATCAGATGAAAGGTTTTCAACAAGAGTTCAAATAAATTAATAAAAAACGCAGTACAAAAATTATTTGTACTGCGTTTAAACCAGAAATAAATAAAGTTATTTGCCTAAAAGCAAATTGTTGACTCTTTTAACATAAGCAGCTGGATCTTCTGGTATGCCTCCTTCAGCTAACATGGCCTGATCAAACAATATATGAGTCCAGTCATCAAAAAGGTTATCTTCGTTTTTAAGATTTTTTACCAATGGATGGTCAGGATTGATTTCTAAAATTGGTTTGGTATCTGGTGTTCCTTGTCCTGCTGCTTTTAACATTCTTTGCAAATTGTTTGAAAGATCATTTTCGTCTACGACTAAACAGGAAGGAGAATCTGTCAATCTATGTGTTAGACGAACATCTTTTGCTTGAGTCTCAAGTACCTTTTTCATTTTTTCAATTACATTTTTGTAATCGGTTTGAGTTTCTTCAAACTGTTTCTTTTCTTCTTCATTTTCTAGAGCACCTAAATCAAGTCCTCCTTTTGCAACAGAAACCAGTTCTTTTTCTTCAAATTGTTTTAAGAAAGAAAGCATCCATTCGTCAACACGATCTGTCATTAAAAGGACTTCGACACCTTTTTTGCGGAAAATTTCTAAATGCGGGCTATTTTTTGCCGCAGCGTAATTTTCTGCCGTGACATAGTAAATTTTGTCTTGTCCCTCTTTCATACGAGAGATATAGTCATTTAAAGATACATTTTGAATGTCTGTGTCATTGTGAGTTGAAGCAAAACGCATGAGTTTTGCAATGCGATCTTTATTCGTTGGATCTTCACCAATACCTTCTTTGAGAACTTGACCAAATTGTGTCCAAAATTCAGCATATTGATCTTTTTTCGCTTGATCATCAGAATTAGCCAGTTCTTCTAGCATAGCTAAAACACGTCGAGTAGAGCCCTCACGAATCATTTTAACGTCACGAGATTCTTGCAAAATTTCTCGAGAAACATTTAGAGGAAGGTCGTTGGAGTCAATAATACCTTTGACGAATCTTAGGTAGATTGGCATCAATTGTTCTGCGTCATCCATGATAAATACACGTTTGACATAAAGCTTGATTCCGCCTCGTTTATTTCGATCCCATAAATCAAATGGAGCTCGTTTAGGGATATAGAGTAATTGAGTATATTCTGTTCGACCCTCAACACGATTATGTGTCCAAGTTAGAGGATCATCAAAATCATGGGATACATGTTTATAAAATTCTTTGTATTGCTCTTCAGTAATATCTGATTTGCTTCGAGACCATAGTGCACTAGCTTGGTTAACTGTCGTTAATTCAGTACCCGGTTTCATGGATTTCGTTTCATCATCCCACACATCTTGTTCCATTTGAATAGGAATAGGGATATGGTCTGAATACTTACGGATAATAGATTTTAGTCTCCAACTAGTGAGTAAATCATCTTCTCCTTCTCGTAAATGTAAGGTGATGTTGGTGCCTCTGTTAATTTTTTCGATAGTTTCAACGCTAAAATCACCTTCACCTGATGATTCCCAACGTACTGCTTCTGTTGCAGGGGTTCCTGCTTTTCTGGTTTCTACAGTAATTTTGTCTGCGACAATAAATCCTGAATAAAAACCGACACCAAATTGACCGATTAGTGCAGCATCTTTTTGTTCGTCACCAGTTAATCTAGCAAAAAATTCTTTTGTGCCGGATTTTGCAATGGTGCCAAGGTGAGTGATAGTCTCTTCACGGGTCATTCCGATACCATTATCGGAAATAGTAATGGTACGTTTGTCTTTATCGTAGGAAATGATGATTTTAAGATCAGAATCGTTTTCATAAATTTCTGGTTTATCCAGTGCTTCATATCGAAGACGATCTGCTGCGTCTGACGCATTTGAGATCAGTTCTCTCAGAAAAATTTCCTTATTTGAGTAAAGGGAATGAATCATTAATTGGAGAAGTTGTTTCACTTCTGCTTGAAAACCCATTGTCTGTTTTTCAGAGACAGTCATTTTTACCTCTTTTTAAATCTGATTAATTAAACGAATGAAAGACAGATAGGGATATTTCATGCATTTTTCAAGGGTATTTGTAGAAAAAATAATGAAAATTAAACGCTGATAGAGCGAACAATATAAAGGGTATTGCAATAAAGGCAAAGACAGGTACCGTTAATAGAAGATTTAAAAAAACACAGAGGTGTGTAAAAGTAGCTGGAATGTCATTATTTGGGCAAATAATAGGTAAATTTGGGTGCTCCAGTTCAATTATAAGTGTGTAGCTTGAGAGATATTGAGGGGTTTCTTTCATCCTGTTATTAGAGAAAGAATGGAATTTTTAAGGCTAAAAAAACCCTTCCCGATTAAGGGAAGGGTGGTTTTTGATTGTTTATAAGTAAGTTAACCAGTTTTCGTATTTGGCAGCTTTACCTGCAACAACATCAAAGAAGAGAGATTGCAATTGTGTTGTTACTGGACCACGTACGCCTGATCCAATTGTGCGATTATCCAATTCGCGAATTGGAGTGATTTCTGCAGCTGTTCCTGTAAAGAAAGCTTCATCACAAGTATAAAATTCGTCTCGGGTAATTCGTTTCTCAATAACTTTGAAGCCAAGATCTTCTGCTAATGTGATAACAGAGTTACGAGTGATACCATCAAGGCAACTTGCCAGATCAGGTGTGTAAATTTTGTTGTCACGAACAATGAAAACGTTTTCACCAGAACCTTCGGACACAAATCCATCGGTATCCAATAAAAGTGCTTCATCGTAACCATTAGAAAGTGCTTCTTGATTTGCTAAAATGGAGTTAATGTAATAACCAGATGCTTTTGCACGAACTAGCGAAACATTAACATGATGACGTGTAAAAGAAGCGGTTTTAACTCGAATACCTTTGTTTATTCCATCTTCTCCTAAATATGCACCCCAAGGCCATGCGGCAATCATGGCGTGAATGGTATTGTCTTTAGCAGAAATACCTAATCTTTCAGAACCAATCCAGATCAAAGGGCGAATATAGCCAGAGTCTAGTTTGTTTTCTTTGATGACAGCTTTTTGTGCTTCTAGCAAAGTATCGTAATCATAAGGTACTTTCATCTGAAAGATTTTTGCAGAATTCAATAAGCGTTTTGTATGCTCTGGTAGACGAAAAATGGCAGGTCCTTTATCTGTTTTGTAAGCACGTACACCTTCAAATACTGCCATACCGTAGTGAAGCGAATGTGTTAGAACGTGAATATTAGCACCACGCCATTCAATTAGCTTCCCATCCATCCAGATTTTTCCATCACGATTATGCATTGGCATGAGGTTCTCCTGAATTTAATCGTAAAATCAAATTTTAATAGAATTTTTAAGAGATTTGTTAGTGTAAATGTATCTATGAAAAATCATAACAATTTAATGTATTTTCAAATAGACATTTTCTTGATTTAATTTTTATATTATTCGTTGCTGTAAAATAATTAAATTTATTTCTGAAATATCAGATTTATTTATCACATATTATCTTTTTCAGGTGATCGCTATGCAATTCAAACGTTTGATTGATTTAGCAACAAAAGATGAACTGAACGGAAAACGTGTATTTATTCGTTCTGATTTGAATGTGCCACAGGATTCTAAAGGCAATATTACAGAAGATACTAGAATCAGAGCTTCTATTCCAGCTATAGAAATGGCTTTAAAAGCAGGAGCGGCTGTAATGGTAACCTCACATTTGGGACGCCCAACAGAAGGTGAGTTTAATGAAAGTGAATCACTTTTGCCAGTTGCTAAAAGAATGTCCGAACTTTTAGGTCAACCCGTTGAATTGAAACGGGATTGGGTTGATGGAGTAGATGTGAAACCAGGACAAGTGGTTTTACTTGAGAATGCTCGTTTTAATAAGGGAGAAAAGAAAAATGAAGACTCTCTCTCAAAAAAAATAGCAGCACTATGCGATATTTATGTTAATGATGCTTTCGGAACTGCTCATCGTGCTGAAGCTACAACTTATGGAGCAGCAAAATATGCACCAATAGCTTGTGCTGGTCCATTAATGGCAGCAGAGTTGGACGCTTTAGGAAAAGCTATAGATCGCCCCAATCACCCATTAATGGCAATTGTTGGAGGAGCAAAAGTTTCTGGTAAGTTAACTATTTTGAAAACACTGGGTAGTAAAGTTGATAATTTGATTGTTGGCGGAGGAATTGCTAATACTTTTTTAAAAGCTGCAGGATACGAAATCGGACGTTCTTTGGTAGAGGAAGAATTACTTGAAGAAGCAAAATCAATTATGGATATGATGCAAAAACGTGGAGCATCAGTTCCTATTCCTGTTGATGTTGTGTGTGCAAAAGAATTCGCAGCGAGTGCACCTGCATCTATTAAAAAAGTAGATGCTATTGAAGCTGATGATATGATTTTAGATATAGGTCCAGAAACAGCAAAAATGCTGGCAAATTTGATTTCCAAAGCTGGAACTATTGTTTGGAATGGTCCAGTTGGTGTGTTCGAATTTGATCAATTCGGAAGTGGAACAAAGGCAGTTTCAATGGCTATAGCAGATTCAAACGCTTTTTCAATTGCTGGTGGAGGAGATACGCTTGCAGCTATAGCAAAATATGATATTGGTAATAAAATCAGCTATATCTCAACAGGTGGTGGAGCTTTTCTTGAGTTTCTTGAGGGTAAAATTTTACCTGCAGTAGAAATTCTGATGCAACGTGCCTAATAACTTTAAATAAAGGAGAAAAACGGATGCCTATCGTATCAATGCGACAATTACTGGATCATGCCGCTGAAAATGGTTATGGTATTCCTGCGTTTAATGTCAATAATTTAGAGCAGGTGCAGGCAATTATGGCTGCTGCTGATGAGGTTGGTGCTCCTGTTATTATGCAGGCTTCTGCTGGCGCTAGGCGTTATGCTGGTGAAGCTTTCTTACGCCATTTAATTGAAGCTGCAGTTGAAGCTTATCCACATATTCCTGTCGTTATGCATCAAGACCATGGACAGTCTCCAGCTGTTTGTATGGCAGCGATTCGTTCTGGTTTTTCTTCAGTCATGATGGATGGATCATTAATGCCAGATGGTAAAACAGCTTCATCATATGAGTACAATTTATCTGTAACACGTGAAGTAGTAAATTTTTCACATGCAATTGGTGTGACAGTTGAAGCAGAGTTAGGGGTGTTAGGTTCACTTGAAACCCTATCTGGCGGGAAGGAAGATGGTCATGGCGCTGAAGGAAAATTAACAAAAGAACAGTTGTTAACGAGTCCTGATGAAGCCGCAGATTTTGTAAAAGAAACACAGTGTGATGCTTTGGCGATCGCTATTGGAACATCTCATGGTGCATATAAATTTACTCGTAAACCAACAGGAGACATTCTTTCAATAAAAAGAATTAAAGAAATACATGCCAGAATTCCGAATACACATTTGGTTATGCATGGTTCATCTTCTGTTCCTCAGGATTTACTTGCCGAAATTCGACAATTTGGAGGCGATATCAAAGAGACTTATGGCGTTCCAGTCGAAGAAATTCAAGAAGGTATAAAAAATGGTGTGCGCAAAATTAATATCGATACCGATATTCGATTGTCTATGACAGGTGCTATTCGTCGTTATATGGCGGAAAACCCATCACATTTTGACCCTCGCGAATATATGACTGTAGCACGTAGAGCAGCTCAAAAACTTTGTCGTCAGCGTTATCTTGAGTTTGGTTGTGAAGGGCAAGCCGCAAAAATCAAACCAATACCATTAGAAAAAATGGCAGAGAAATATAAAGCGGGTAAATTTACTCAGATCGTGAAATAATATGTTTATCTTATAGTTGTATTAAGATAATATTTTTAAAAATACAGGTGCGCTTCAGTAGGGGTGCGCCTGTCTTATTTTGATGTTTATGCAATAAGAATTGGGTAGATTATGGTTGACGCAAAACGTCCTCTTAAAAAGACAGCTTCTCCAAAGACGCTAGCTAAAAAGTCATTAGAAAAACTAGCTTCTAAAACGACGGCTATTAAGAAAAAATCTGTTGCAAAAGCTAATTCCAGAAAGAAGAAAGTGTTAATTGGCATAGTGATGGGCTCGATTTCAGATTGGGAAATCATGAAAGAAGCTGCACAAGTCTGCAAAGATTTTGATATCCCATATGAAGCAAGAGCATTATCTGCTCATAGATCTCCAGTTGAGTTAGAAGCATGGATTGCTGATATGGAACAACGAGGATGTCAAGCATTTATTGCTGGTGCAGGAGGTGCTGCTCATCTTGCTGGCGTAGTGGCTTCACAAACCATATTACCAACATTTGGAGTGCCAATGCCTTCCAAATATATGAAAGGATTGGATTCTCTTTTAGCAACAGTACAAATGCCAAAAGGTATACCGGTTCCAACTATGGCTATTGGTGAGGCAGGTGCCGCTAACGCAAGTTTAGCAGTTATTGCGATAATGGCTTTAACTGATCCTATATTGAAACAGAAATTATTGGAATTTAGAGAAAAACAGTCTAAAAAAGTTATCCAATCAACTTTGCCTGATTTGAAATGATAGAAAAAATGTCAGGGGTCATGCAAACAAACTTAAAATCGTTGCCGTTATTGCATCGCGGCAAGGTTCGAGATATTTATGCTGTAGAAGATGATAAGTTATTAGTCGTACAAACTGATCGTCTTTCGGCTTTTGATGTTGTATTAGAAGATCCCATTCCTGAAAAAGGAAAAATACTGACTCAAATGTCAAATTTTTGGTTTAAAAAATTAGGTCATTTGATGTTAAATCACATGACAGATATTGATCCTACTTCAGTTGTTTCGCTAGATGAGCAAGCTTTAGTAAAAGATAGATCAATAGTCGTAAAAAAATTAAAGCCTCTAGGAGTTGAAGCAATTGTTCGAGGTTATATGATTGGAACAGGATGGTTGGAATATCAAAAAACAGGGATGATTTGTGGAATATCGTTGCCTTCAGGGTTAAAAAAAGCAGAAAAATTGCCAGAAGTAATATTTACACCTTCAACTAAAGCTGCTGTAGGAAAGCATGATGAAAATATTACGTTTGAGCAAATGGAAAAAATGATAGGAACTGATATTGCAAATCAAGTGCGTAGTATGGCAATCAATTTGTATTCAGAAGCAGCAAAATATGCAGCAGAAAAAGGGATACTAATTGCTGATACCAAGTTTGAGTTTGGTATAGATGGAGAGGGTCGTGTTCATTTAATAGATGAAATTCTTACACCTGATTCTTCCCGTTTTTGGCCAGCATCTAGTTATATTGTTGGTGATTCACCTCCTTCTTTTGATAAACAATTCGTTCGAGATTGGTTAGATTCACAACCTTGGGATAAACGAGCACCTGCGCCGAAATTACCAATGGATATTGCAATAAAAACAGCAGAAAAATATCAGGAGGCACTTCGCCTTCTTACAGAATAGTAGAAAACAGTGACTTCTGAGAATATGGAAATTTATCGTGCCGTAGAAGCACTTAGCGCGGGAAAGTTGGTCGCTTTTCCGACAGAGACTGTTTATGGTTTGGGTGCAGATGCAGAGAATGCAAATGCAGTTGCTTCTATTTTTTCCTTGAAAGGTAGACCTTCTAATCATCCTTTAATTGTTCATGTGGCAAAAGGAGCAGATCTTTCATATTGGGCTAAGGATATTCCAATCGAAGCTAAAATGTTAGTTGATGCTTTTTGGCCTGGACCTTTGACCTTAATTTTAAAACGTTCTTCTAAGATTCCTTCGGCTGTTGCAGGGGGACAAGATACAATTGGGTTACGATGTCCATCCCATCCCGTTGCACAAGAATTGTTATTGGCCTTTAAAGATGGTAAAGGTGGAGTAGCTGCCCCTTCCGCTAACCGTTTTGGTCATGTAAGTCCAACTTTAGCCAAGCATGTGAGAGATGAATTCGGGTATGATTCGCGTCTTGCAATGATATTAGATGGTGGGCAAAGTGAAGTTGGTATTGAATCTACCATTTTGGATCTTTCAAGAGTTGATACTCATGGTCCAGTATTACTTCGTCCAGGAAAAATTAGTGTAACTGATATTGCTAATATTCTTGGAAAAGTTCCTGTAAAAGCAGATAAAGAAGCTCCTCGTGTTTCTGGTTCATTACAATCACATTATGCACCGAAAACTCCAGTTATATTGGTGCCAACAGCAGAAATAGATAATGTTTTGATCCAGCTTCATAAAAAAAATAAACATATTGCAATCATGCATTACTCTACTTTATCAAATGAAGTGGAAATGTATTTTCCTACGCGTTTGTTAATGCCATCTATTGCAGAAGATTACTCTCATAAGCTTTATGCTGTTTTACGAATTTTAGATGAAAAAAAAGTAGATTTAATTATTGCTGAATCTCCACCCTCAGATTCTGAGTGGGATGGTATTAATGATAGGTTATCTCGTGCAGCACATGATTCTAAACATTTATTAAAGCAAATTCTTATATAAAAACATCATGTTATAGCTTGTATTTGTTTCATGATGTTTTCGAGTAATTGTCGTTTTTGTTCTGTCTCAAGCAAGGATATTCACTTTAGAGTAAAGTATCCTTAAATAAATAAGTAAGGGAGAGAACTGTGGTTACAGAAATTGCGACACTTGGAGGTGGTTGCTTTTGGTGTCTTGAGGCAATTTTTCAAGATCTGAAAGGTATCCATTCTATTACTTCTGGATATTCAGGCGGGTTTGTTGATGCCCCAACTTATGAGATGGTTTCAATGGGAATAACAGGGCACGCTGAGGTTGTTAATATTGTTTTTGATCCAAATGTGATTAGTTATTATGATATTTTAAAAATATTTTTTATGATTCATGATCCGACTACACCTAATCGGCAAGGAAATGATGTAGGTCCACAATATCGTTCGGTTATTTTTTATCATACGCCTGAACAAGAAAAAATTGCTCAAGAAGTAATGTCGGAAGTGGAGAAAATGTATTCTTCTCCTGTTGTAACACAGTTGGATGCGTTTACGAAGTTCTATCCAGCGGAAGATTTCCTTCAAAATTTTTATAAAGATAATCCAGAGCAAACATATTGCATGTTTGTTATTGAACCTAAAGTAGCAAAGTTTAGAAGTTTATTTTTTGATCGCCTTAAACAATAAAAAAGTACGCATGGGAATATCCCATGCGTACCATATCTTTTAACTCAATTATTTATACATATAGTCTCTTGACCAAGGCAAAATTGGATTGGTTTTTCCGGCTTTAGTACAAAGGACTTGGAACAGGGCAATACGATCAGCAGAAAAAGCATAGGAACAACCAGCAAGATAAACTCGCCAGATACGATACTGTTTTTCATCAACCATTTGTTTAATAGTTTCAGTACTGTTTTCAAAATTTTCTGCCCATATGCCACATGTTCGAGCATAATGATGACGAAGATTTTCTATATCGTGTGCTTCTAATCCGGCTTCTTGCATCGTTTTTAAAACTAAACTGATATGTGGGAGTTCTCCATTAGGGAAAACATATTTATGAATAAACTCTCCGCCACCAAATGGAGTTTCATTACTATCAGGATCGCTAGAAGTAATGCCGTGATTCATTGCGATACCATCATCTTTTAATAAATCATGCATGATTTTGAAGTAACTGGTCAGATAACGTAATCCAACGTGTTCAAACATACCAACACTCGTGATACGATCAAATCGCTCTTTTACATCTCGATAGTCTTGTATTCGAATTTCAATTCGATTTTCAAGTCCAGCTTCTTTAACACGTTCTTTTGCTAATTGGTATTGATTTTCAGATAATGTAATACCAACACACTGAGCACCATATTTTTCTGCAGCTCTTATGACGAGTCCACCCCAACCACAACCAATATCAAGTAATTTGTCACCAGGTCTAATACGTATTTTTGTTAGGATGTGATCAAGTTTTTTAAGTTGTGCTGTTGCAAGATCTTCGTTCCCATTTTCAAAATAAGCACAGGAATATACCATTCTTGGGTCAAGCCATTGTTGGTAAAATTCATTAGACACATCGTAATGATAATGAATGGATTCTTTATCTATTTTACGATTGTGTAGACCACCAAAAAACTTTCTAAATTTTGCTGCACTTTCGGATGATTTGTCGTTAAATCCCGATGCCATTTGATTTGCAATATCAATCATATCGGTTAGCTTACCATCGACATGTAGCTTACCTTCGACATAAGCAGAACCGAGATTATCTAATGAGGGTTTGATTAAGTAATGCAAAGACTCTAAGGCGGGGACAGAGACAGTAACTAAAGGGTCATTATTGGAAAAGTCATATGTTTTTCCGTTCCATAATTTAACACGGAGCGGCATAGAAGATTCTTTTTTGAAGTTGGTAACCCAGTTTTCTAGTTTTTTTTCCCAGAACACAATGCATCCTCCTTGTAAATAATGTGATCTGAAACAGCTCTAGTAAATTGATAAAAAGTTAGGAATAAGGATTAGTTATTTTGATTTTAGTCGGATACCTTTCGTTAAATAGTTACGTTAGGATAGAAAACTTACTATGACTCAGCTACTTTTAGTAACTAGTTGCTACAATAATTCAAATATCTTACATGAACTTTTTAAGAGTGTCGATTATGGGTAAGCGTTAATGATTAACTTTTGAGATTCATTAAAAATTTAATGCTTTAGAAAAAAGATATAAAAGAAATTACATGGCAAAACAAATCTCAAAACCAGACAATAGTTTGGAAAAAAAATATTTCAATGGTGTTCTTCATTTATATGGGGAAGAAGCTTTTCAACTTTTTCGACGAGTACATATTTGTGTAATTGGTGTTGGAGGAGTTGGATCATGGGTAGTTGAAGCTTTTGCTCGAAGCGGTATTGGTAATTTGACGTTGATTGATCCAGATAAAGTTGCTCTATCTAATATGAATAGACAAATTCAAGCTTTAACAAGTACTTTGGATCAGATAAAAGTTAATGTTTTAGCAAAACGGATAAAAGAGATTAATCCGTTTTGTAAAGTAAATATCATTGAAACAAAAGTCACTATAGAAAATACAAAAATTCTTTTTGACAAGCAAAATTTTGATTATGTCGTTGATGCTATTGATGATATGTTTGCGAAAACTGCAATTATTGCTTACTGTCGCGAAAATAAAATTCCTTTGGTAACAATAGGTGGAGCAGGTGGACAGATAGATCCGACGTGTATCAAAGTATGTGATTTATCAAGAACAGAACAAGAACCTCTTTTAGCACGTGTTAGAAAACGCTTAAGACAAAAATATGGTTTTCCAAGGGGGATGAAACCATTTGGTATAGATGCGGTATATTCAACAGAGCCTCTTCGTTATCCAGAAAACAACAAAATATTATCATTAGATCAGGAAGAAAGTGTTTCGGATGAAACGACATCTTTACGTTTTGGTACTTCAGTTGCGGTAACGGCAAGTTTTGGAATGGTAGCTGCGTCTGTTGTGATGCAAAAATTATCAAGGGGTAAGCAAGAAAACTAAACAGTCTTAACTATTTATAGGAGTTTTTGCGATTGGAATATATTGTGGATAGATTCCTTTATTTGTTTTTACAAAACGCGATTCAACTAACAATAATTGATTCGTTTTCCAGACAATAGGATTTAGATCGTTTTTATTAAGGTGATTTGAATGACGTGCTAAAGTGATATGAGGTTTAAATTGGTTTCTTTTATCAAAAGAGATTGATTTTTTTGTTAGGGCACTGGCAAGTTGTTTGTGTAGATAAAAAACGGAAGAAGGAATTTTTTGAGATCCAGCCCAACTGATTTGAGAATGAGAGAAATAGCCGATTTTATCTAACGTAAATTCAATAGTATTAAATGAAATAGTATTCATGAGCTGAGAAAGTTCGGATATTTTTTCTTTAGGTTGTTCTCCGAGAAAAATTAATGTCATATGTAAGTTATTAGCAGGTGTTTTTCGTCCAGAAAGAAACGATTGCCATACTGTAAGTGCGTGACGTGTGGTGTTATCTGGCCAAAGTGCAAAAAACAAACGATGAGATTGACTCATTTGATATTTGGTAAAACTAATTTTTTGTGTTGTTGATATTGATATAGTCGAAAACGCTCAGTTCGATCACTGGGGCGATGTCCTTCCCATATTAATTTCATTCCATTCATGAACTTGGGAGATGGGGGACGATTTCGTTTTGGTACGCTATCTTGTATAAGAAGATAATCGCAATTTTTTTCATTAAAACCAGAGAAACGAATTTTTCCAAAATAAGCAAAAGATGCGCGTTCTGCCCAACCAATATTTTTGGTATTAACACAAACGTGTTTATTTGGAATGTTGTGTGCAAGTTGGTTCGCAACAGGAACGTAACTCTTGTTGTAATTAATCCAAGGTAACCATAAAGTTGCTAAGAGTAACCAACATAAGATGACTCCACCAGAAGATAAAACAACGGCACGCCAGAGAACTGATGGTTGTCGTGATATGCGCCAGTATACGAGTACAAACCAGCTAATAGTCGCTAATGCTGCAGTAAATACTGCAAAAAAGTGAAATTCTGGAACAAAGCCTGGAGCTAATTTGAGAGCGTTATGAGCAATTTTTGGTGGCCATCCTGTTTGAGCTGCTATCCAACAAGTCCATATGACGGCTGCGATAATAGTAAAGCTCATTACAGAAAACCAATCAACAGCATTGATAGCTCCTCGTTTCATAGTTGGCAGTCCTAAAGCAGCTAAAACAGCCAGTGGAGGAAACATAGCTAGCATAAAAGTCTCTTCTTTTTGAAAGCTTAAAATTGCAAGCAAAAAGAAAATAATCGTGAATAATAATGGGAGCATGACATGAGGCTCTTTTAACTGTCGTCGCCATGCATATACTGCCCAGCAGGCAAATGGCCATGCTGGCCAAAATCCCCATAAGGCATATCGAAGGAAGTATTTGCTAGAAGTTAGATTTGGTGTATCTATCTGAGAAATATTCCAATGTAACCAGAGGTCAATAGGCAAGTTGTCATAGGGATGGAATATGTGAACCAAAATGATCCATATAAAGATTATTCCTAAAGTAATAATAATTGCTAGGAATAAATGTACTAATGTTCGACGATGAAACATCGGCAAACAAATAGTGGTAATAAAAAAACCAACATATAGTGCAATAGGTGTAATCAAGCCGTTTGTTAGTGCTAAACATCCCATTGCAAATCCCAAAATGACAGCATTTTTCAAATTGGGGTTATTAACATAACAGGTACTTCTATATAAAGTAAAAGCAACTAATGCTACATATAATGCATTGATACTTGTTTCGTGGCTGAAGATGATTAAACCTAGGCAACCCAAATAAATAAGTAAAGTGCCATCAGCAAGTACCCGTCCATAATCATCTGGTTCAGGTTGTCCACCAAACGCAAGGCGCATAGGCTGTGCTTCTGCACGACGCCCTAATAAGAAAGCAGTTTGCCAAACAGAATAGGCAGCTAATGCAAAAAAAGACAAGGTTGCTACACGAGCTGCAGAGACAGTGCCTATAAATCCACTAAAAATTTTGATAAAAATTGCGCCAATCCAAAATGTAAGAGGACCATTTCGAGGCATTGAAAGTCCAGCAACATTTGGATATAGCCAATCATTTAAGGTGCCTTCGGCCATGGTCCACATGACGCCAAAATTGGCTGCATCTAGATTTTTCCATGGGTCACGTCCAAAGAGCCCTGGAAGAATATAAAGTAAACATAGCAGTATTAATCCCCAACGAGGCAATGTTAATGTTGCCGAGGCTGGAAGCCGAACAGGTTTCAGGGAAAAAGAGGTGTTTGACTGCATGTTTTATATAACTACTATTGCGTATTTAGTAAAAATAAGAAAAAAAAGGGCAGCCGAAGCTGCCTTTTTTCGGCTACTGCAACATTAGCTAGCCACATGTTTTCTAGAACCAACATTTCCGAATTTTTGACGGAATTTTTCAACTCGTCCTGCTGTATCCACAATTTTATATTTACCTGTATAAAAAGGATGGGATTCTGAAGATACTTCAATCTTAACGTAAGGGTATTCCTTACCTTCAAAAGTTATAACTTCACGCGCAGGAATAGTAGAGCGAGTGATAAATTTAAAGTCGCATGAGATGTCATGAAAAACAACCTCACGATATTCTGGATGAATGCCTTCTTTCATTTGTACCTCTGTTGTTTGGTAGCCAGCTAACGTTTCATCGACAACAATTAATAAATTTAGTATTTGTTAGCCACTTGCCTTGAGTGTTAAAAATCAATCTTATCCTATACTTTATATAAAAAGCAGATTACACGAAACAATAAATTATGCCACAAATTAATAAGTTATAACATCATTTTGTTAAATTAAAATTTCTTAATGATGTTGATATATTGTTTTTCCTGCTTCGTTAACTTGCTGTCGTAGCATTTGACGATCATGAAATGACATTTTGCTCACGCGTTGATAATTTGAACAAGGCGAATTATTACAATAATTATCATCTTGTGAGTGATTTATCATGCGTTGTCCATAACGAACATAACGAGATTCTTCTGAAGAAGATAAGGGTTTTTCGATTACAACATCTTCATGAAGCTCTTGTGCGTAACTAATTCCAATTAAAATGCTAAAAGAAAAAGCAGTAATAACTATTTTTTGATAAGCATTTATGTTCATATAAATTTCCGTCAAATATAACAACATTTGCTTAAACTATATTTTATTGGACGGAAGTGTTATTGGTACATATAAAAGTATAAAAATATATTTAAAGTGTAACTTTCTGTAATGCCGTAATAAAACAGCGACACACCTATTTGAGTCTCGCATTATCATTACAATGAATTTATAAATAATTTAGGAAAAATTATGAGTACAGCTGAAAATATGGGAAAACCAATTCGTCAGACAAAAATTCTAGTTGTTGATGATGATGCCCGTTTGCGTGATCTTTTAAGACGTTATTTAACTGAACAAGGGTTTTCCGTTACTACAGCTGAAAATGCACAAAGTATGAATCGCTTTTGGTTACGAGAAAGATTTGATCTTTTAGTTCTTGATCTCATGTTGCCAGGAGAAGATGGCTTGTCTATTACGCGTAGGCTAAGAGGAGCTGGCGATATGACGCCTATCATTATGTTGACAGCAAAAGGTGAGGAAACAGATCGTATTATAGGTTTAGAAATGGGGGCAGATGATTATTTACCTAAACCTTTTAATCCAAGAGAGTTATTAGCTAGAATTGGTGCTGTTTTACGACGTAAACAACCTGACGAAATACCCGGTTCACCAACAGAAACCGCACAATTTTTTTATTTTGGGGATTTTGAATTGGATTTAAGTACTCGCACGCTCAAAAAAAATGGTGAGCCAATTCAATTAACAACAGGTGAGTTTTCAGTTTTAAAAGTATTTGCTCAACATGCACGTCAACCTTTATCTAGAGATAAATTAATGAGTTTGGCTAGAGGAAGGGAATACGAAGTTTTTGATAGAAGCTTGGATGTGCAAATATCTCGGTTAAGAAAATTGATAGAACCAGATCCAGCACATCCTTTCTATATTCAAACAGTGTGGGGGTTAGGGTATGTTTTTATTCCTGATGGTAAATCACAGTAAATAAAGTTATAAATTTTCTTATTCATAATGAATAACGAGATTCAAGTTAACTCAATTTTGACGCCTTGGTGGAAAAGTGGTCTTTTTTGGCGTACTTTTGTTTTACTTGCATTCCTTATTAGTGTGAGTATGGGAGCTTGGGTATTAAGTTTTCATTTGGTTGAAAGAGAACCTGTTGCCCAAAGAGTTGGTAATCAAATTGTTTCAATCGTTACAATTACTCGAACTGCTTTAACACACTCTGATCCAGATTTGCGTCGAGAACTTCTTTTTGAACTTGCAAAAACTGAAGGTATTCGGATTTATACACTGGAACCAACTGACAAAATTGAACCATTATCTGAAAATGATAGATGGTATCCTTTTTTAAATATTCTGAGACGAAAGCTTGGTACAGATACCAAAATTTCAAGAAATGTGAATGGAATAGATAATTTTTGGATCAGTTTCAAAATTGAAGGCGAAGATGAATATTGGTTAGCTTTGCCGAAAGCTCGTTTGGAAGGACCTGCAAATTGGCAATGGTTATGGTGGGCGGCAGCAGGATTTGGGTTGTCATTAATGGGGGCAGGGTTTATTTCTGGTCTAATTAATCAACCACTAGCCAGATTAGCGGTTGCTGCTAGAATTTTTGCTAGTGGACAAACGCCTGAATCGTTACCAGAAACAGGATCTGCAGAAGTTCGTGATGCTAATCATAGCTTTAATCAGATGGTTAGCGAATTAGAGCACAATGAAAGAGAAAGAACAGAAGTTCTTGCAGGTATTTCACATGATTTGCGCACGCCTTTAACACGGATACAGCTTGAGTTGGAAATGTCTCGTTTATCGGCAGAAGAAAAGAGCGGGATAGAAGCAGATATCCGGCAGATGGATGCTATTGTTGGTCAATTTTTGAATTATGCTCGTTTGAGTCGTCCTGGTCAGAGTGAAGTTATCAATATAAGCCGATTATTGGAAAAAGTGATGGCTGAAGCTGCCCGTTCAATAGATGTTTTAGTTCAAAATGAAGTTGAGCAGAATCTTTTTATAAAGGGAGACAAAACTGATTTTGAGCGAATGTTTAGTAATTTAGTATCCAATGCAGAGCGTTATGGGCGTTCTGCAAATACTAATTTAGTAGAACTTAAATTTTTATGTAAACGAGAAAACGGTAATGTAATTA
This sequence comes from Oxalobacter sp., assembly GCA_045603905.1. Lineage (GTDB taxonomy): Bacteria > Pseudomonadota > Gammaproteobacteria > Burkholderiales > Burkholderiaceae_D > Oxalobacter. Next base: position 36,923 of record JAZUNA010000058.1, read on the forward strand.
TTGAGGTTTCCGATCATGGTCCGGGTATTATGGATGATGATAAGGAAAAATTTTTAAGGCCTTTTATCAGAAAAAATACAGCAAGAAGTCAGGCTAATGGTTCTGGACTTGGTTTGGCAATTGTGAATCGAATTGTTAAACGGTACGGAGGTAAATTGCAATTAAAAGATAATATCAATGGTGGTTTGCTCGTTTCTTTTAGTTTTCCTTTCGTGGAACAAGATAAGTCGTAATATAGCTGATCCAAAATTTATTTAGATCTAAGAGTGAATACGGCAATTTCAGACGGTATGCCAAAACGAACAGGAAATCCATTCCATAAACTCACACCAGGACTGATATAAAGTTTCATATTTTCAATGTCATACCAGCCAACTAACAGATTTTCATTAAAACGAGAGACAATTTGATTCAATCCGATAATTTGCCCTCCATGAGTGTGTCCAGAAAGTTGTAAATCAATTCCATGTGTTGCATATTTTTTTGCATTTTGTGGTCTATGAGACATTAGAATTCGAATGGTGTTATTAGGGGCTTTAATTAGTGCTTGAGTGATATTTGGTTTTGGCTTGCGAAATTGTTCAGCAACAGGATCAGTGATTCCAGCAAGAACTAATGGAGTATTATTAATCCAAAGAACAATGTGACTGTTATTAAGCATCTGTATGCCTAATTCAGTTAATTTTGTTTGCCATGCATCGTATCCAGAATAATACTCATGGTTTCCAGCTGATCCAAAAACACCATATTTTGCTTTTAAATTTTTTAAAGGAGCAATATCTTTTTTTCGTTTGTGAACAGGACCATCGACTATATCTCCTGTTAATAAAATAAGATCAGGATGAATATTGTTTACTGTTTCGACAAGTTCAATTACTTTATGTTCTGGATTAAATGAATTAACATGAATGTCAGTTAATTGAACAATAGTTAACCCATCAAGCTGTTTAGGTAAATTTTTTAGAACAACATCCATTCTTTTTATATTTGGAAGACGAATTGCCTCATACAATCCATATGTGCTAGCCGCAAATGAAAATACTAAAATGCCTATGCTAATAGACCATGATGCTGTATTAAAGTTAATTGAAAAACCGATGCGACGAGCAAGCCAGAACAGGCATACAGTTATATCTCGAATAATGAGTAAGACAAAAATAAAGGTTAAGGTAACGTAAAGCCATCCAGCAATAATGATGACAAATCGAGGTAAATCAGGTGAGGATAATCCACCAAAGAAGTGTAAGAAGAAGTAGTGTTTGAGAGAGATAAGTAGGATAACCCCAGTAGCACATACTTTTGCGATTATGCTTATGGGAAGAAGAAAAATGAATCTGAATACAATATATCCACAAAGAATTAAAGAATAGAGTGTAATCATCAGTGGAGTTACATGATACGTTTAAGAAACTTATTATAAGTTAAGTATAAATTAAGGTATTTTAATTTCTTAGCTAGCAAGAAAAGTTATTTAAATAGTCCTGCATTTTTCTTTATTTCTTTTTCTAAGTCTAGTTGAATTTGCTCGGAATAAGCTATTAAATGATCTAAAAAAAG
>JAZUNA010000059.1:0-15483 GCA_045603905.1 Oxalobacter sp.
GAACAGATTAAGAATAAAGAAGAACTGGACAACGAGAAAATTGCTCAAAGAGAGTTTGAAAAAGGAATTAAAGCTTGTGATCGTAAATATTCAAGTCGAGCACTTAAACTTTTAACAAAGGCAACACAATATGGGCATACAGGTGCAATGTTAAAACTTGGGCAAATGTATTTTGATGGTGAACTTGTTGTTCAGAATCGTGAAGAGGCTTTTAAATGGTATAAAAAAGCAGCCGATAAAAAAGATCCTATAGGTGAATACAAAATTGGGATGATGTATTTAAGAGGACATGGCGTAAAACGAGATAGAGATATAGCAGCTTTGTGGCTAAAAAAATCTGCTGAACAAGGGTATGCTAAAGCACAAACAAATTTTGGATCATTACATTTAGTAGGATATGGCGTAGAACAAGATTTTATTAAAGCTGTTGAATGGTTTAAAAGGGCAGCAGATCAAAATTATGGGGATGCTCAATATCTTATGGGAGTTGCCTATGAATATGGTGAAGGTGTTGTACAAGATATAGAAATAGCAAAGGAGTGGTATCGTAAAGCTGTATCGAATGGTTGTGGAAATGCATCAGGACCTTTATATCGTTTGGAAGGTTATCAAAGATAAATGATATAAATGTATATAATTTGTGCTAACAAGGACATCCAAAAATGCCGAATCCAAAAGAAAAAAATAAACAAATATGGGATGCGCGTTATCAGAAAACGGAATACTTATATGGTACAAAACCAAATGAGTGGCTTGTTTCTAAAGCAGAGTGGTTAAAACCTGGAATGCGAGTTTTAATTCCGGCTGATGGAGAAGGTAGAAATAGTGTTTGGTGTGCTGAGCAGGGAATGCTAGTAGATGCTTTTGATTTGTCCCCCGTTGCTATAAATAAGGCAAGAAAACTAGCAGAGAAAAGAAATGTTCAAGTTAATTATGCTGAATTAGCTGTTGATACTTGGGCTTGGAAAGAAGCTGAATACGATGCAGTTATTTTAATTTTTGCTAACTTTGCAACACCAAAAATGCGTCAAAGGCTTTTTGTTGATTGTATTTCGACACTTAAGCCAGGAGGTTTATTTATTTTAAATGGATATAGAACGGAACAACTAGAGTATAAAACAGGTGGTCCTCCGATTTTTGATCACCTGTATACAGAATCTATGTTGAAAGATGCATTTTCTGCGCTAGATATTATTGAAATAAATAGCTATGATGCTTTGCTTAATGAGGGCGAAGGACATAATGGTTTATCAGCTTTAATTGGGATGATTGCAAGAAAAAAAACTAACCATTAATCGTATCTTTTATAAATTGAACTCTAGAATCAAGATTTTTTTTCGGTAAGTAATAAGGTTCATAACCAAATCGTTTATACACAGACAAAATTACATCAAGTGCTTTTTTTGCATCTTGAACAGATTCTTGTCTTGAAGCATTTTTTTGAAAAACTTCATCCCAAAAAGGTGCAATAAATACTTTTTTATTGTAACGAAATTTTTCTGCGGCATTCATTAAATGGGCAGGAATAGAAAGATTATGGAATTCAAGGTAAGCAATAATGTCAGGTATTCCGCGATCAAATATAACGGGTTGTTTGTATTGCTTTGGCGTTTCTCGGTATGAGCGGAGATTCCAATTAAGCATTAAATCGGCATAAGCTTGCTGATTTTCCCATGGTAGCGCCTTTCCACCAATTGCAATTTGATCTTCAATTATATATGGACTTCCATCTTGAACAATTCGAAAATAACGATCTTCTAAAGAATGTAAAAGGGTTGTTTTACCAGAGCCAGAAGCGCCAGTAATAACAAAAAACTGTTCAAAGAAGTTGCCCATAATATTGCAGTGAAAAAATGTCAGAAAATAAAGTTAAGAATTATGTGCGTTTTTCTTCCAATACTGGCATTTCATTTTCGGTAACAAGTACTTTTGCTATTCGCCGACCTTCCATTTCTAATACTTCAAAACGGAATCCTCCATATTTAAGTACTTGTCCTACATGCGGGACTGTACCAAAGCGTTCAAGTAAAAGACCTGCAAGTGAAGTATAGTCATCATCTTCATCGGCCAATCCATCCGTTTCAAGGATTTGTTCAAGATAATAAATGTTGGTTGCACCATCCATAATCCAAGTTCCAGGTTTTTTCTCTATTACAGATGGTTGTTCATCTTCACTAGGAAATTCTCCTGCAATTGCTTCCAGAATATCAATTGGAGTTAGAAGACCTTCAATAGAACCATATTCATCTGCTACTAATGCAAGTTGTCCACGGGTTTGTTTCAAAATAGCCATGGCTTTTAATACGCCGGCTGATTCAGGCATAACAACAGGTTCTTTAATATTTTTTGAATGTTCTAAAGGAATATTTGAATAAATATCATCCATCATATCTTGAGCTCTGACAATGCCTATAACATTATCAAGTTGCCCACGACAAACAGGAAAGTAACTGTGCGGAATTGAACGTAGTTGCTTTTGAATAGTTTCCAGATCATCTTCAAGATTAATCCAAGAAACTTCTGTTCGTGGTGTCATAATAGAACGGATTGATCGTTCACCTAAAGTTAATACACCACTTACCATAATACGTTCTTCTTCAGCAAAAGCAGATTCTTCTTTTTTTTCTTCTGGAAATTCAGGTTCAAATTCTTTTTCTGCTTTTGATTTGCTACCTAAGAGTCTCAAAACTGTTTCTGCAGTACGTTCCCTTAAAGGAATCTGAGCCATGTTTTTAGCTAAATTATGCTGTGCAAGTTGATTTAAAAATTCAATAAGAATAGAAAAACCAATAGCCGCATAAAGGTAACCTTTAGGTATTTTGAATCCAAGTCCCTCTGCAATTAATGCTAAACCGATTATTAAAAGAAAAGATAGGCAAAGAACAACAACAGTTTGGTGTGCATTGACAAATTGTGTTAGAGGACGAGAAGCTATCATCATTACTCCTATTGCGATAATAACAGCCATCATCATGATAAGTAGGTGATCCACCATACCTACAGCAGTAATTACCGAATCAATGGAAAAAACCGCATCTAAAACAACGATTTGTGTAACTACTATTGCGAAGGAAGGTACGATACGTTCTTTTTCTCGAATATGTGATTTTCCATCTACTCGTTCATGCAGTTCTGTTGTTGATTTATATAATAGAAAAAAACCTCCTAGAATTAAGATAATATCTCGACCGGAAATTGAAATATTCCATAAGGAAAATAGGGGTGTTGTAAGCTTTACCATCCAAGAAAGTGCGGTAAGCATTAATAATCGCATAACTAATGCTAGAGAAAGTCCAATAATACGAGCATGATTTCTTTGGCTCGCAGGGAGTTTGTCAGCAAGTATTGCAATAAAAACTAAATTATCGATACCTAAAACGATTTCTAAAACAATAAGGGTTATTAACCCTATCCAAGTTGAGGGTTCAAATAGCCATTCCATTTTTGGATTCCAGTATAAAGACGAGGGAAAGATTCAAATAATTGCAAAACATTATCTGCAGGGGTGTTAGAAAATAAAGAGTTAACAAATGGCTATTTATCAAAGCAAATGATCAATAAGATAGTTAATTTAAAAGTGTACCGTAAATCTTCTGAACTGCAAAAGTTAAAGAACTGAAAAATATAAAAAGACTTTTTATATTAAATTTTTGAGAAGTTGAAATAAAAAACGGGATACAAATTAAATAGTATCCCGTTTAAAATTTTTTGAATGAGTTACATCTTAATTTAAAGTTTTAAGTTGTTCCCAATATTTTTCATAAGTTTTTAATGCGTTACCAACTCCAATGGTAAATTCTGAGTTTTGTAATTCTTTTTTACCAGGATTTAAAATAGTATTTGTACGCATTTCTTGTGGTAACAGTTTGATAGCATCAATATTTGGAGTGGAGTATTTATATTCCTGAACACAAGCTGCAGCAATTTCAGGACGCAACATGTAGTTAATGAAAATGTGGGCATTATCTACATTTTTTGCACCTACAGGTATTACGAAACTATCTACCCAAAGAATGGCTCCTTCTTGTGGGAAAACAAAATCAAGTTCAGGTTTTTCTTCTTTAGCAACAAGATAATCTCCATTCCATATAGGACCAAGCCATACTTCTTCAGTAATTAAAGCCTGTTTTATAGCAGTGACATCAAAAACGCGAATAGATGGTTTTAATTTTGCTAAAAAGTTATAACCTAATTTGATATCAGATTCTTTTTTTGTATTAGAAGAACGACCTTGTGCTAATAAAGCTAAACCAAAAGCATCACGTAAATCATCAGTCATGATGATGCGACCTTTGTATTCAGGTTTATGTAATTGTATCCATTGAGTTAAAGAACCTTTAGGAATGTATTTTGTGTTATAAGCAAGACCTACTGCTCCCCACATATATGGAATGCTATAGTGATTTTCTGGGTCAAATTCTCGATCCATAATTTTTGGATCTAAATGCTTTAAATTAGGCAGTTTTGCATGGTCAATTTTTTGCAAAAGATTAGCTTGACGCATGATATCTACATAATATCCTGATGGGACAATTACGTCATAAGATTTTCCACGTAACATTTTTACTTTAGCATACATGGCCTCGTTGGATTCAAAAGTTGAATAAACTACTTTGATTCCTGTCTCTTTTGTGAAATTATCTAAAACTTCTTGAGGAATATATTCTGACCAGTTGTAAACGACAACTTGTCCGCCAGCTGCTTTAGCGCTTTTCATTCCGATTAGCGAACATAGGAACAATATGCATCCAAGATAAAATGCAGAACGCAAAAAACGAGAAAGAAAGGAGGGGTAAAGCATTATTTTCTCCGATAATGATAAATAAATTGCGCAAGGATAACAAAAAGTAAAGTTAATACAAACATGACAAGTGATAAAGCATTAATATCTGGCTTTACTCCTAACTTGACCATTGAATATATTTTAACAGGAAGAACTTCAAAATATGGACCAGTTGTAAATGTACTGATTAAAATATCATCTAAAGATAGTGTAAAGCTCAGTAACCATCCAGCGGCAATAGCAGGTGCCGTCATTGGTAAGAGAATATAACGAAATGCTTCTGCTTCTGATGCGCCAAGATCTCTTGCCGCTTCAATTAATCGTTCATCAAATTCAGCAAGTCGTGATAAAACAGTAATAGTGACAAACGGAGCACAAAGTGTTGTATGTGCAATAAAAAGGGTGAAGAAACCAAGTTCCATTTTTAATGCTAAAAATAGCAGGAGCAAGGATATACCCATAACAATATCAGGCGAAACAGTAAGGAGTAAAACTGATCCATAAAGTGTTTGTCGTCCAGGAAAACGATATCTTTTTATACAGAGTGCAGTAATAGTTCCTAAAAAAGTTGCGGTGGTAGAAGAGCAAAGAGCAACGGAAAGAGAGTTAATAGCTGCGTCTAGTAAAGCGGAATTATTGAAGAGTACTTCATACCATTTTAAAGAAAAACCTGTCCAATTAACTGTATATTTACTTGCGTTAAAAGAGTAAACAAAAACAGCTAATAAAGGGATATAGAAAAAAGCATAAATTAAAAAGAGATAAAATCGTTTTAAATATTTGCTAAACATATTTTCTTCTCCTTTTATGGTGTGTTAATTGGTGAAGAATTGCTGTTAGCAACATCAACAGGTAATAAGCCTTTATTTTCTGCACCGGCACTTCGTCTATTTGTAAAACGATATAAAAGTGCCATAGCAATTAGCAAGAAAGTAAGGATAGTGCTTGCTGCTGATCCTAAAGGCAAGTTTTCTGTTAGCAAAAACTGATTTTTAATGAAAGTGCCTAAAAGCATATTTTTGGATCCGCCCAGGATTTCTGGTACGTAAAAACATCCCAAAGCTGGTAGAAAAACCAACATACAACCACCAACTATACCTGGTAAAGTTAAAGGGAGTGTTATATGCCAGAAAGCTCTTATACTGCTAGCTCCTAGGTCTTTTGCTGCATCAATTAAAGTACCGTCAAGTTTTTCAATAGAAGAATAAAGAGGTAGAACCATGAAAGGCAATAAAGTGTAACTTAAACCAATAAAGACAGCAAAATCGGTATACATCATTTGCAAGGGTTCATTAATAATGCCGCAAAAAAGTAATATTTTATTGACCATTCCTTGTGCGCCAATCATGAGAATTAAGGCGTAAGTACGAATAAGGGAGTTGGTCCAAAAGGGGATTATGACTAATAGTAAAAGCCAAGGACGAATTCGCGGATTAGAACGTGCAATGAAATAGGCAAAAGGATAGCCAAGTATGAGACATAGTAAAGTACTAAAAATTGCCAGACGAATGGTTTCCCATAAAATAGAAAGAAAAACTGGATCAAAAAGTTCGAGATAATGCCGAATAGTAAGTAATGGAATAGAAGCGTATAGTTCTGTTGTATCCAAAAAGGAAACTAACAATAATGCAAAAGTTGGTAAAAGAGCAAAAACCCCTAACCAGAAACATGCTAAACCAATACTAAAACGCCGAAAAAAAGAACGATTTCGGGAAGAATCAACTATTGGCATTATTCCCCTTCCTCATTTAAAACAACTTCCCAGCCTTCTACCCAAGTTACAACAACTCTATCTCCTTTGCGGTATGAGATATCTTCATCATCTTCATTAAAGAATTCAGCTGCTTGTAGGGATTTTCCATTATCTAATGTAAGCAAAATATCAACCGTTGCGCCCTTATAAACAGTATGCTCAATGTATCCTGTAAAGTAAGGAGGTGTTAATGCATTGTCGTTTTCAAGATAGACAATAAGATCCTCAGGGCGTAATAGAACTTTGACATTTTCGCCAGGAACATGTTCTCGGTTACTACGTAAAGGAAATTCTACGCCTTCAACATCGGCAATATAGGCACCATCTTCGCGCACTGATTTAATAGTTGCTTCGAGGACATTAATTTCGCCAACAAAACGAGCAACAAAAAGATTTTCAGGTTCTTCGTAAATTTCTTGTGGAGTCCCGATTTGTTTTATTGAGCCTTCGTTCATGACCACGACTCTGTCTGACATAGCAAAAGCTTCTTCTTGATCGTGTGTAACGAAAACAAAAGTAATTCCCAATTCTCTTTGGAGCATTTTGATTTCAAGTTGTAGCTGCTTTCTCAATTTGAAATCTAAAGCACTAAAAGGTTCGTCTAAAAGCAATACTAAAGGGTTATTAACAATAGCTCTAGCAATAGCAACCCTTTGCTGTTGTCCTCCAGATAATTGTTGTGGCATTCGTTTTGCTAAAGGTCCAAGATGCACTAGCTGTAAAATGCTATTAACTTGTTTTTCTATGTTTTCTTTAGGTACGCGTTGCATTTTTAAACCAAATGCAACGTTATCTTTTACGCTCATATGAGGAAAAAGAGCATAGTTTTGAAAGACAGTATTTACTTGTCTTTTTTCTGGAGGGGTTTCAGCAATATCTGTTCCGTTAAGTAATAATTCACCTTGGCTTGGTTTTTCTAAACCAGATATTAGACGTAAGATAGTAGTTTTCCCGCAACCAGAAGGACCAAGAAGAGTTAAAAACTCTCCATTGATGATTTCTAGGTTGATGTTTTGTAAAGCAGGTGTATCACCATAAAATTTGGAGACGTTCCGCAATTCGATAATAGCAGAATTTCCCACAGCAACTCCCGGTTCAAGTTAGAAGAAAAGGGAAAAAGCACCTAAAAGTGCTTTTTCCCCCTGGAAAACTTATTAAATTACTTCTTGTTTATCTTAATTCATTACCATAAAACAGAATAAATAGAAGTGTTATATATGTGAATATTAACACTAAAATGCTGATCTAGGATGGTTTGTTTTTCTTAATTAAATAATTTTTTTATTGATCTTGAAATATAAAAAATGAAAGACATTTTGTTTTATTGTTTCTTATATAACAGTTATTTTGCTAGATTAAGCAAAATAACTGTTATTAATAAAGTAAGCATATTACACAGTAGAAAAATGTTATGTATTTGCTTGAGACGTTTTTTTTAAGTTATCCCAATAATTGCGAGATAAACGAAACATGACGGGTGAAAGCAAAACTAATGCAATTAGGTTAGGGATGGCCATTAAAGCATTGAGTGTATCAGCAACGAGCCAAAGTGATCCTAAGTCTATTTGCGGTAGGGTTCCGACAGGAATTAAAAGAATCCAGATTAATCTAAATGGAATATTGGATTTGGTTCCAAAGAGATATTGAGTACATTTTTCACAGTAAAAGCTCCAGCCTATTAAAGTTGAAAAAGCAAAAAATACCATTCCTAATGTGACAACATATTTTCCAATACCTGGTAAAGCGCTTTGAAAAGCGAAATTAGTCATAGAAGCGCCATTGGCACCTGTTTTCCAAGCTCCTGTTACTATGACAACGAGGCCTGTTAATGTACATATAATGAGTGTGTCAATCATTACGCCAATCATTGCAATAGAGCCTTGGTTAATGGGGTTATCAGTTTTAGCAACAGCATGTGCAATTGGAGAGCTTCCCATTCCTGCTTCATTAGAAAAGATACCTCGAGAAAAACCAAATTGAATTGCCGCTAGAACAGATGCACCAGCAAAACCACCTGTTGCAGCTGTAGTTGTAAAAGCGGATTTAACGATTAGAAATAGTGAAGCAGGTATTTCTTGAAAGTGTATAGCCAGAATAACAAGAGCAGAGAGTATGTAAGCAAAAGCCATAAAAGGAACAAGTTTTCCTGAAACCTCTCCAATAGATTTAATACCGCCAAGTAGCACGGCACCACAAAGGATGGCGGATATGATGCCTGTTGTTAAAGGAGAAATAGCAAAGGTGTCGAAAATTGCGTTTGCCATGGAATTGGATTGTACGGTTGTACCGATACCAGCTCCAGCTAACATGCCAAAAATTGCAAAAAGTGTTGCAAGCCATTTCCATTTTTTAGACAACCCATTTTTTATGTAATACATAGGACCACCAATAGTATTACCGATACTGTCTTTTTCTCTAAAATGTACTGCAAGAGTTGCCTCACAAAAAGCAGTTCCCATACCAATTATGGCAATGACCCACATCCAGAAAATGGCTCCAGGACCACCATAGTAAATAGCTGTTGCAACTCCAGCAATATTGCCGGTGCCAACATGTGCTGCCATAGCTGTCATTAAAGCATTAAACGGGGTGATGTCGCCAGATTGATTGTTTTTTTGTCTCCCTGTCCACAAAAGTTTGAAAGCATAGCCAATATTTCGTTGTGGGGCCAATTTTAAGCCGAAACATAAGTACAGACCGACGCCTGATAAAAGCAATAACATGGGGACACCCCATACAATTGCATTAATATCATTTATTAATTCATTTAGTGACCCCATATTTCTGCTTTTTACTGGTATTCAAAGAACGTGTGATTTTACCAAGTAAAAAACTAGATGCAAGACAAAAAAACAGGATATGAAGATTAAACAGTAATTTAATTAAGTTATAGTTACATTTAAAAATTAATTTTATTTGTAAGTTTCATGGATAAGTCCGTTATAGGAAAGTAAAAATGGAAAAAGAAAAAAGATATTGTTTTTTTACGGTTTTTGCTTTGTTAATTCTTGTTATAGGAGTAATAAATCCTACTTTAGCAAAATCAAAGAATACTGACCGAATAGAAAGTGACAAAGAAACAATATCATCTCATCAGGAAGCAAGGCAGATTAGTCCAATAGCTTTAAGTAATCAGGCTGCAATGTACTACAAAGGAAAAGGAGTAAAACAAGATTATTCAAAAGCACTTTATCTTTATAAAAAAGCAGCAGAACAAGGGCATATGGCTTCAGCTATTACGGTTGCTTATATGTATGAAAATGGTTTAGGGACAGCATTGAATTATCAAAGTGCAATGCGGTGGTATCAAAAAGCAGCGGAAAAAGGATATGCTAGTGCTCAGAAGGCAATTGGTGATTTGTATTTGTTAGGAAAAGGAGTTAGTCGCAATGATAGTGCTGCTGCTCAATGGTATCAGAAAGCAGCAAGTCAAAATTTTGTAGAGGCGCAATGCCTACTTGGCTATCTGTATGTTCGTGGACGTGGTATTTCTCAAGATATAGAAAAAGGACGTGAATTATTAGAAGAGGGGGTAAAACAAAATAATGCTTGTTCGCAACATTATTTAGCTTTCTTATATATGAATGGATTAATTACAGTACTTCCAAGTACTGATAAAGCATTAGAACTAGATCAATTGGCTGCTAGAAATGGAAATCCTGAGGCTCAATATAATATGGGGAAAGCAAATGAGATTGGTTGGTTGACGTATGCAACAGAATTGGAAGCGTTAAATTGGTATATACATAGTGCAAACCAAGGTTATCCATTAGCAATGGAGCGTTTAGCTGAAGTTTATGAAAAAGGTGAGTTAAAGCAAAAGGAAGATCTAGAGAAAGCTCGGTTATGGCGTAATAAAGCGACTTTAGCTTGGAAAAACTGGTTTGAACCTCGTCCAGATTCAATCGATAAAGTTCGATTTATGCCAGTGAAATAAAATTTTAAGGGTGTTGAACCAAAATTTTATTAAAAATTAATATTTTTTTTGTGTTAAGAGAAAACAAAAAAATAAGAACACATAGCCTTGAAAGCTAGTTATTTTGCGGATTGAACAAAAAATGAGGAGTGCTCTGCAAGAAAAAAAACAACCTGTTATAATAACAGCACAATGTAATTTATACAATGAAATTTAACTGGTTTTTTATAAATAGTTTTTGAGGCGTTTGGACAACATAAAAAAAATAGGATAAAATAAACTTATCTTAGTGTGTTGTTGAAAACATCTTTGAGAGTGAAGGTGTGAATTGCTTGGTCGATTTCAGAACAGGTCTTCAGCGAACACTCAAAAACAAAAGAGAATTAATAATTAAATAAGGAAATTAACCTGGGATTTTTAAAAGCATTGTTGCGAGCACATCTTCGTGGCGTTAAGTTCAATACCCAGAACAGCTTTTAAAAATGTACATTAACTGTATTTTTTGGAAACTTTGTTACGTACACATCAATCGTGACATTGTGCTTTATACAGGAAGTAATATTTTCAAAAAATGCTTTAAAAGGTGAAGAAAATGAGAAATCCACGTTTAGCAGAATCAGCAGCAACTTCAATCGCGCTTGACCCGTGGCGCGGTTTCAAAGGTGAAGAATGGCGCGAAAATGTAGCAGTACGTGATTTTATTGCGCTTAATCGTACTGAATACCTTGGTAATGAAGACTTCCTTGCGGGTCCAACTGAGCGTACTTTAAAAGTATGGGCAGTCGTTCAAGAATTACAAAAACAAGAACGTCAAAATGGAGGTGTTCTTGCAGTTTCATCTGATGTTGGTTCTAGTATCACATCACATGGTCCTGGTTATATTGACAAAGAAAATGAAATTGTTGTTGGTTTGCAAACTGACGCACCTCTCAAGCGTGGTATCTATCCAAATGGTGGTCTGCGCATGATTGAAACAGGTTTGGAAGAATACAACTTCCCTCCAATGGATGAAAAAGTAGTTGATATTTTTACCCATTATCGTAAAACCCATAATCAAGGTGTTTTCGATGTTTATGACCCAGAAATTATGGCTTGCCGTCGTAGTGGTGTTATTACCGGTTTGCCAGATGCTTATGGTCGTGGTCGTATCATTGGTGACTATCGTCGTGTTGCGCTTTACGGAATTGATTTCTTAGTTGCAGATAAAAGACGTGAAAAAGCAGAAAGCGACAGCAAACCATTCAGCGAAGAAACTATTCGTCTTCGTGAAGAGTTGACTGAGCAAATTAAAGCATTGCAAGAATTGAAAGTAATGGCACAAAGCTACGGTTTTGATATTTCAAATCCTGCAACAACTGCGCTTGAAGCTGCACAATGGCTTTACTTTGCTTTCATTGGTTCTGCTAAAGAAGCAAATGGTGCTGCAACAGGTATTGGTCGTATTACGACATTCCTTGATATTTATATCCAACGTGATTTGGAAGAGGGACGTATTACTGAATCTGAAGCACAAGAAATTATTGATCAACTTGTTATCAAATGCCGCATTTTGCGTTATTTGCGTACAAAAGATTTCGATGCGCTCTTCAGTGGCGATCCAACCTGGGTAACCATTGCATTTGCAGGTATGTGCAATGATGGTCGCTCTATGGTAACTAAAACGGATTTCCGTTTGTTGCATACCTTGACTAACTTGGGTACTTCTCCAGAGCCAAATCTGACAGTACTTTGGACAGAAAGATTGCCAGAAGGTTTCAAACATTATGCATCTAGAATGTCAATTGAAACTTCTGCAATTCAGTTTGAGAATGATGATTTATTGCGCACCGCATGGGGTGATGACTGCTGTATCGGTTGCTGTGTTTCTCCACAAGCAAGTGGTAAACAAATGCAATACTTCGGTGCTCGTGCTAACTTGCCTAAAGCATTGTTATATGCAATCAACGGCGGTGTTGATGAATTATCTGGTGAGAAAATTGTTGATGGTTTCGAGCCTATTACAAGCGAATATCTTGACTACGATGAGGTTATTGAGAAATTCGATAAATTAGAAACATGGTTGTGTGAAACTTATGTACGTGCTTTGAACGTAATTCACTATATGCATGACAAATACGCTTATGAGCGTCTTATGATGGCATTGCATGATCGTGATGTTGTTCGCACAATGGCATTTGGTCTTGCTGGTGTTTCTATCGTTGCGGATAGTCTTTCTGCGATTAAATACGCAAAAGTAAAACCAATTCGCAATGAAAAAGGTATTGCTGTTGACTTTGAAATTGAGGGTGAATTCCCTGCATTTGGTAACAATGATGATCGTGTTGATCAAACAGCTGCAAAATTGTCTGAGAACTTCATGAACAAATTGCGTGCTCAAACATTGTACCGTAATGCGATACCAACACAATCTATTCTGACAATTACCAGTAACGTTGTGTATGGTAACAAAACAGGTAATACACCTTGTGGCCGTAAGAAAGGTGAACCGTTCCCTCCAGGAGCAAACCCATGTAGCGGTCGTGATACAAAAGGCTTTGTTGCAGCTGGTGCTTCTCTTGCTAAGTTGCCATATGCACATAACCAAGATGGTATTTCCTGGACAGCGAACTTGACAGAGCAAGCACTTGGTAAAGTAAGACCTGAGCAAGTTGTTAACCTGTCTAACTGCTTGGATGGATTCTGCTCAGCAGGTGGTTATCACATTAATGTTAACGTTTTGGATCGTGATATGTTGATTGATGCGATGAATAATCCAGAGAAATATCCTCAATTAACGATCCGCGTTAGTGGATATGCTGTTAACTTCACACGTCTGACTCGTGAACAACAGCTTGATGTAATTAACCGTACTTTCCACAAAGTAGCGTGATAGATACATTTAAAAAGGAACATCTCCCGCTTGATGCGGGAGATGTTTTGGGTGGATATGTTCACTCAACAGAACCAAGCGCAGCGGTAGATGGTCCTGGAATGCGTTATGCATTATTTGTGACTGGATGCCAAATGCGCTGTCTTTATTGCCATAATCCAGATACATGGGATCGTAAAAGTGGGACATGGCAGTCTGTCGATGAGGTAATTGCTGAAATCGGCAAGTATGCTCCTTTTCTTAAATTTGCTGGAGGCTTGACAATTAGTGGTGGTGAACCATTGGTTCAAGCTGATTTTGTTCATGAAATCATGAGGCGATGTAAAGAAAAGTTTGGTATGCATACTGCACTGGACACTAACGGTTTACTTGCAAAAAACTTTTCAGATGAATGGTTTGATGTTGTGGATATGGTGCTTTTGGATATTAAGCAAATTGATCCAGAAAAGCACAGGCAATTGACAGCAACACCTTTGACACAAGTATTGGAATTTGCAAAACGATTGGATAGGATGGGAAAACCAGCCTGGATACGTTATGTTTTAGTTCCAGGATATACTGATGATCCAGAGGATGTTGAAAAATTAGCAGAATTTGTTGCTACTTTGAAAAATGTTGAGCGTGTTGAAATTTTGCCCTTTCATAAAATGGGTGAATATAAATGGCGTGAATTAGGTATTCCATACGAGTTAACGGATACGCAGCCACCATCTTTGGAAACGATAGAGCGTGTTAAAAAGCAATTTGAAAAACACGGCTTATTAGCTGTTTCTTAATTTCTCTTTTTCTTATCCATATTCACTTCTTATTTGTAAGAGTGAATGTGGATTTTTTTTGATTAATAACAATACGAAAGATGCATTTTTCTCTATGCTAAGAAGAGAAGGAATTGATGAAAGACCTTACTCTACTCTCTGTTACATAAAAAAACATCCCTAATTAAATTTTAGGGATGTTTTTTTATCATGAAAGGCTTGTTTTTTTTTCGTTATTTAAGATTAAGCGCGAAAACATGCAGAAAGTTCTTGTCCAACAATTCTATTGCCATTCATATCAAAAGCACGACAACCATTTGCGCTAACTTCATCAATTAACATTAATTGACCGGTTTCAGCATCTTTTCCCCATTCAATTTTAATATCCCATAAATCAAGATTTTTTTGTTTGTAAAAATCTTTAAGAAGAGACATCGTTTTTGCATTGAGAGAGATTAATTCATTAAGTTGTTCTTTAGAGATGATATTCAAAGCGATAAGAGAATCTGGAACAATTATAGGATCTCCACCTTCGTCATCTTTTATGGTAATTTCGTATACAGGTGTAGGTAATTCCATACCCTCAGATACACCAGGAACATTTTTATAACGTCGTATAAAACTTCCGGTTCCTCTCCATCGACATACCCATTCTAAACCAGGTTTAAAGGTTTCTGCTTTACGCACAATCATAGATAAATTGTCCAAATCGTAAGAAACCATATGTGTTGGGATACCATTTTTACTAAGATATTCAAAGATAGATGTTGTCATAGACAAACATGCAAAACCTTGACCATCAAGTAAAGATTCTGAAACGTTATTGCCACCTGGATCGATTTCTCCTGCATCGTTTAAAGTGACTCGATCTGTAAATTTAAGTTCGATGGTATGGTCGCCGTGACTATATACGTCTTTTGTTTTTCCTCTGTGCAAGAGAGACATATTAAAAATTCCTTTTCGAATACTAAAATAGTAATTTTGATTATAACTTAGGGCTTCATTTTATTCGTAACTAGGTAATTTGGGAAATTATTTTTCAGATGCATTTTGTTTGTATAGATCTAATAAAATTTTTGCGGCTTCTTCTGGAGATTTTTTTTGATTAAAACATTGAACTAAAATTTTTCCTGATTCAACGGAAGATAATTTTTTAAGTAATTGTTCAGATGACACACCTTGTTTTTGTATAGATATCATTGTTGTACGAAAATAAATTTCCTTTTGTTTTCTATTTCGATTGATGTATAAATACAAGAAAATCAAAATAAAAAGTATGACCCAGAAATAAATTTTCATGATTATATTTTTATTGATGATGTATTTCGAATGATTGTGAAATACACACGTTATAACTTCCTAAAACATTGTTTATAGATGACTATCAGTTTTATGAACGGATTCTAA
>JAZUNA010000060.1:0-24062 GCA_045603905.1 Oxalobacter sp.
AACGCCATAACCTACTTCCTGTTGGCTGAACTTCTAAAAAAAGCCCATCTCCATCAAAAAGCGTATAAGTTTTTTCTTTTGGCTTGGCACTTTCTACTTGTTTTGGGGAAAGAGGTTTAATAATTCTAGGCATAAAAACCCTCTTTTTTGGTACAGGAATTTTTAGTACATATTTTCATGTACCAATGTATGTACCAAAAAGATGCGGATGTTGCAACACTTGAACGAACTATAACAAACCACAAAACATAGAAAAACCTAGTGTTTATGCGGGTTTAGAGTGCTTTCAGGAACTTTGGGAAACTTGGAGTTGGAGGCTGGTGACGGAATCGAACCGACGTAAACGGCTTTGCAGGCCGCGGCATAACCACTTTGCTAACCAGCCTTTGATATTTTGGAGCGGGAGAAGGGGCTCGAACCCTCGACATCAACCTTGGCAAGGTTGCGCTCTACCAGCTGAGCTACTCCCGCATTTACAAATAAACTCTGATTTATTTATTTCAAACGCTGTATTTACAGATTTGGAGCGGGAGAAGGGGCTCGAACCCTCGACATCAACCTTGGCAAGGTTGCGCTCTACCAGCTGAGCTACTCCCGCATCGAAGATTTGCATTTTAGCACCTAACTTTTTCTTGTCAAGAGCAGAATGAATTTTTATCCTTTTTCTTTCATAAGAGGCCATGCTTTTTTTAAATAATACAACATTGACCATACAGTCAATGTCGCAGCAACAATTAATAGCCATCCTCCAATTACACGAGTATCAAGAAAACCTAATAAACTGTCGTAATACAAAAGCATTGGAATTGCAATCATTTGAGCTGTTGTTTTAATTTTTCCAAGAGAACTAACAGCAACAGATTGAGATTCCCCTATTCTTGCCATCCACTCACGTAAAGCAGAAATAGCAATTTCACGGCCTATAATAATGAATCCAATAATAGCGTGTATTCGCCCTAGTTGTACTAAAACAAGCAAAGTTCCTGCTACCATCAACTTATCTGCTACAGGATCTAAAAAAGCACCAAAAGCAGAAGTTTGATTCCATCGCCTAGCTAAATAACCATCAAACCAATCGGTAATAGCAGCAATAACAAAAATAACTGTCGCAGCTAAATTTTGAAAATAAAGAGGCAACCATCCCTCTGGTAAGTAAAAAATACCTACCACTAAAGGAATCATAGCTACACGTAACCATGTCAAAAAAATAGGGACATTAAATGGTATTACCCCTTTTTTTTCAATCTTACATACACTTTGCATTTTTCAATGCCTATTAAATCTATTTTTAGCTAAAGTGTTTATTTTAGTGCAATTGATTGTAGATTTGCTGAGCTAGCTTACGAGAAATGCCTTGAATTGACATTAAATCTTCAACACTTGCAGCAACAACGCCTTTTAAACTACCAAAGCGAGCTAATAATTTTTGACGACGTTTATCTCCAATACCAGGGATTTCATCAAGCCGTGAAGCTTGTCTTTTTTTATCACGCTTTACTCTCATTCCTGTAATTGCAAAACGATGTGCTTCATCTCTTATTTGAGCTAATAGCATTAATGCAGCAGAATCCTTACCTAATTCTTTTGTCTCACGACCATCTGCAAATACTAATTTTTCAAAACCTACTTTTCTAGCTTCTCCTTTTGCAACACCAACAATTAGAGAAATATTATGCCCTAATTCAGAAAAAACTTGTTTTGCGATCTCTACCTGTCCTTTTCCGCCATCAATTAAAACTATATCAGGCATTCTCTTTTCACTGCCAACAAATTTTTCATAACGACGCATTAATACTTGTCGCATAGCTGCATAATCATCCCCAGAATTGATATTAGTAATGTTGTATCTTCTATACTCTTTATTTTGCATCGTATGATGTTCATAAACAACGCAAGAAGCGACAACAGATTCTCCCTGAGTATGACTGATATCAAAAGCTTCTATTCGTACAGTATTGGAATCAGAAATATCAATATCTACTTGTTCTAACAAATCCTTTTCTCTCTGAAGTTGAATTCCCTGTTGATGCAAAACTTGACCCAAAGCCATTTCGGCGCCTTTTTTTGCCATTTCCAGCCACTGCCTACGTATTCCTTGTGGCTGAAAAACAAGATGAATATTATGTCCGCACTGATTCATTAACGCTTTTATTAGTGCAGGCTCATCAAACTCAACACTCAAAATTAATGTAGTTGGAATAAACTTATCAATATAATGCTGTGCCAAAAAAGCTTTAAGAACTTGTACTTCTATCGTTTCTTGATCTTCCTCTAACGCTTCTTGGTAATTTGAAGGAAATAAAACACGATCCCCTAAATGACGACCGCCTCTTACCATTGCCAAATTTACACAAACTTTTTTTTCTTTTACTAAAACAACAATAATATCTACATCTGTATTTTTTCCAGACTCCATACTCTGTTGATGCAATATTTGAGACAGTGCTCCTATTTTATTTCGTATTATGGCTGCTTCTTCAAACTCAAGTTTTTCTGCATAACTTTGCATGCTTTCTTCTAATTCTTTTAAAACACTGTTTTGCTCGCCTCTAAGAAATTTTGCAGCATTATCAACATCCTTTTGATAATCAACATGACTAATATACTTAACGCAAGGTGCACTACAGCGTTTAATTTGATGCAAAAGACAAGGACGCGTTCGTTTGGAAAAGACACTATCTTCACAAGTACGCAGTTGAAAAACCTTTTGTAAAATCTCTATAGAATCTCGAACAGCCCAAGCACTAGGAAAAGGTCCAAAATATTGACTCTCCTTATCTATAGCTCCACGATAATAAACAATTCTAGCGAACTTATGCCCGGTTATTTTTAAATAAGGATAAGATTTATCATCACGAAAAAGTATGTTATACCGTGGTTGCAACGATTTTATAAGATTATTTTCAAGAATTAATGCTTCAGCTTCACTACGAGTAATGGTTGTTTCAAGTCGCGCAATTTGCTCAACCATTATTTTTATACGAGGAGATTGTGCTGTTTTTTGGAAATAGCTACTTACTCGTTTCTTTAGATTCCTTGCTTTTCCAACATAAAGAACTTTGTCATTTTTATCAAAATAACGATATACGCCTGGCAAATTAGGTAAGTCTTTAACAAGCGTCAATATTTCTTCATGTAAATTTGTCTTGCTGTCTTTTGTCATACTCAACTTAATTTGACATAAATGCCATAACAGCTTCTAGAGCACGTTGATATTGACTTTCCTTTTGTAGCTCACCCCAATTCAAAAATGTTTTTGATGGAAATAAACGAATTAATCTTTCTTGCGAACGTTTAAAATCAATACTATCTTGATAAGAAGATAAACCATCAAGTATTTCATCTGCTTTTTCAGGTGCATTACAAATTAGAACCATATCGCATCCCGCATTTAAAGCTGCCCTTGCACCATCAACAACATTACCTACAGCACGAGCACCTTCCATACTAAGATCATCACTAAAAACAACCCCGTCAAAATGAAACTTTTCACGAAGAATATTCATCCATTTTGAAGAAAAACCTGCGGGCATAGTATCAACTTGGGGATAAATAACATGGGCAGGCATTACTGCAGATAAACCTATTCCCATCCAAAAATATGGAATAGCATCCGTATTGATGATTTCCTCCAAACTACGCTTATCAACTGGAATTTCATGATGGGAATCAGCTTCGACGAATCCATGTCCGGGAAAATGTTTCCCACAATTTGCCATACCTGCCAATAACAAACCGTAATTTAGACTTTGCGCTAATTTTGCGACAACACGAGGATCCTTATGAAAAGCTCTGTCTCCGATAACGCTCGATTGTCCATAATCCAAATCCAAAACCGGTGTAAAAGAAAGATCTATATCACATGCACGTAATTCGCTTGCCAAAACATACCCCACTGACATTGCCGTTTTACATGCCATTACAGGATTTTCATCCCATAAATTACCAAGTTTTCTCATAGCAGGAAGATGTGTAAATCCATCATCACGGAATCGTTGTACTCGACCTCCCTCATGATCTACAGCAATAATTACGTCATTTCTTTCTTTGCGAATAGCCCGTACCAACTCTATCAATTGAGATCTATTTTCAAAGTTTCGAGAAAAAAGAATAACCCCTCCAGTTAATGGGTTTCGAATACGGCGAATATCTTCTTTATCCAGCGTTTTTCCTACGATATCTAGCATCACTGGTCCAGGTTTTTTCAAATACTCAGTCATATATTCTTTTTTCTGATTTTCCATAATATTTCTTCACTAGCCATGCTTATATTTTTTGCTCAATAAGTACAAAAGCAACAGCATATTCTTTTTCGTCTGTAATAGAAACTTGAGCTGTCAATCTATGCTTTTCCATGTATACATTAAGATCACCGCTTGTAACAATAATAGGCTTTCCACTTGGCGCATTTAATATTTGCACAGAACGCCAAGTCATGGGCATACGCATACCTAGACCAATAGCCTTAGAAAATGCTTCTTTTGCAGCAAATCGAGTTGCCAAATAACGCACTCCTCTTGCTTCAACTTTTGACTTCCGATGAAAAAAACGCTTCATTTCATCGGGTCCTAAAATTTTTTCCGCAAGTCTATCTCCTCGACGTTCCAACGCAGCTTTGAGTCGAGGGATTTGCAAGATGTCCGTTCCTATACCATAAATCATTTTTTCTCTACATTCAAATTCCAAGTCTTGCTTCATTCATTATTCTTTTCATTTCTTTAATTGCGTTTTCCCACCCAAGAAAAACAGCTTGAGCAACAATAGCATGTCCAATGTTTAGCTCAGAAATTTCTGGAATTGAAGCTATTTTCTGCACATTTGAATAATGTAAACCGTGTCCAGCATTAACCTTAAACCCCGCCTTAATTCCCTTTATCACTCCTGTTTTTATCCTATTTAATTCATGTTGCATACTATTTTCATCTTTTGCTTCCGCATAAGCTCCTGTATGTAATTCAATCACGGAAGCACCAGTTTCTTTCGCTGCTTGTATTTGTTCTTCTTCGGGGTCTATAAAAAGACTTACGCGTATATTCTCTAGCTGTAATTGACGAACAGCTTTCTCTATTTGATTAAAATATCGAATAACATCGAGCCCACCCTCTGTTGTTAACTCCTCTCGACGCTCTGGAACAAGACAAATATCATGTGGTTTAACTTCACAAGCAAAATCAATCATCTCTGGCGTAATAGCCGATTCAAGATTCATTCGAGTTTTTAATAAGGGCCGAATTTTTCTAACATCTGCATCTTTTATATGCCGTCTATCTTCTCTTAAATGCAAAGTAATTGCATCTGCTCCTGCTTTTTCTGCCAAAATTGCAGCCTGTAAAGGATCAGGATATGTTGTGCCTCTTGCATTTCTTAAAGTAGCAACATGATCAATATTTACTCCAAGCTCAATATCTGAATTTACTTTCTTCATTCCCATTTTTATCTTTATAGCTGTTTTAAATCCATTAAAATTTGCCGTGTCTGTATCTGCGCACCATTTAAATGGTGCGCCAAAAGTGCTCGCATTAAAAGCTTACTTTGGACTTGTGTAACTGGATCAGAATATTCTTCTTTTGCCATGTCTAAAAGAGTTTTTCCCGACACCCTAAGAGATGTATCATGCATTTGAGCTATTCTAGGTCCCCCTTCTGGATCAACTACATAGATCTCATTAGGATCAACAGGTTGTCCATCATACATATTGACAGAAAGATCGGCCGCCACACCTGTTTCTTTTAAAATAGCTAATTCAAATTGTCGTAATACTATTTGAACTTGTGCAGACTCTACGTGAGCCAAACGAGTTAATGTTCTTACATAATGATCAAACAAACCTGGATGAGGATCTTCCCTTGCCGTTAATTTCAAAAGAAGCTCGTTAATATAAAATCCATAAAATAACGCCGAGTTTTCTAAAGGAACCATTCCTCCAACCCATTCTGCAGACATTAATGTACGCAACTCTGAGCGCCCACTCCAATTAAGCAAAAGAGGTTGAAATGTCTGCAAAACTCCTCTCAAACGAGAATACGGTTTCTTTGCTCCTTTTGCTATTAAAGCAACCCGTCCGTAATCCTTTGAGAAGACATCTACAATAAGACTTGTCTCTTTATAAAGATAGCTATGTAAAACAAATGCCGGTTGCTCTGTAACGCGCATTTCCGGGGATTTTCGTTTACGAGATGTAGGCTGAATAGCCTTTTCCATAAAATTCCGTTAAAACTTCAGTCAATTGATAAAAACAACAATTGAAATATATCCGTTTAAGTCTTTTATTAATAAACCAAGGAAAACTTTTACCTATTCATATCCATATGCCCGTAGTCCTGCTTCATTATCTGCCCAACCAGATTTTACTTTTACCCATACTTCAAGATAAACAGGAACACCAAACATTTTTTCCATATCAATTCTGGCTTCAGTTGACATTTCTTTAAGACGATCGCCTTTGTACCCAATCATCATAGCTTTATGGGCACTACGCTCAACCAATATAGCTGCAAAAACTCGACGTAATCTTTCTTTACGTTCAAATTGCTCAATAACTACTGTACTTGTATAGGGCAACTCATCTCCGCAAAAACGAAAGATTTTTTCACGAATAATTTCAGCTGCCATAAATCGTTCGCTACGATCTGTTACATCTTCAGCGTCAAAGACGGCTTCACCTTCTGGCAACAGTTTTCGAACTTCTTCTTCTAATTGTCTTAATTGAAAACGTTTTTTTGCAGATACAGGAACAATTGCATTAAATTTTCGTTTTGTTGTAATTGATTCAGCAAAAGAAAAAAGAGATTCTTTATCTTTTATTTTATCCGTTTTATTAATAACCAATATCACCGGCACTTTTTCAGGTAGCAAATTCAATACTTGTTCATCACTTTGCCCAAAAGTACCTGCTTCAATTAAAAATAAAATAACATCCGCTGATTGAAGAGTATTACTAACAGTCTTATTTAAGTTTTTGTTTAATGCATTGTTGTATCGTGTCTGAAAACCAGGTGTATCAATATATATGTACTGTGTATCATCGTCAGTTTGGATACCCATAATTCGATGACGAGTTGTTTGAGCTTTTCTTGAAGTAATACTTACTTTTGCGCCAATTAACTCGTTCATTAATGTAGATTTACCAACATTGGGACGCCCAACTATAGCAACGTAACCACAACGAAATTTTGAATCTATGTCTATCATCTGTTAGTTTCACTTCTTCTGTATAGTTGAAATCCCAACCAACTTTAATTGAGTTTCCTTTTTTTTATTTTTTAATGTTGGTCCTATTTGATTATTTGTTTTTATCAATTCTAAAGCTTGTCTTGCAGCTTCTTGTTCAGCTGTTCTACGATTGCTTCCAGAACCAAATCCGCGAATATTCAATTTCGGTATAAAACACACAACATCAAATTCCTGATTATGTGCTGCACCATGTGTCGCAACAACCTGATATTCAGGTAGGTCTATACGTCGCCCTTGTAAATATTCTTGCAACTGTGTTTTTGCATCCTTACCAAAAGTTTTTGGGTCGATTGTTTCAAGAAGCGGCAAAAACAATTGCTGTATTACATATTGAACAGTTTCAAAATTACTATCTAAGAAGACGGCTCCAAAAATTGCTTCCATCGCATCAGCTAAGATTGACGGACGATTAAAACCTCCCGCCTTGAGCTCTCCTTCTCCCAATCTTAAAAAGGTAGCCACACCAATTTTTTGTGCCACATCAAAAAGGGTTTGTTGTCGAACCAGATTAGAACGCAAACGAGATAAACTGCCTTCATCGATATCAGCATATCTTTCAAAAAGCATAATCGCAACGACACAATTGAGGACAGAGTCTCCCAAAAATTCAAGGCGCTCATTATGCTGACTACTATAACTTCGGTGCGTTAATGCAGTTTTTAGAAGCGAAACATCCTTAAAAGCATACTTGAGCCTCTCTTGCAATAAATTTAATCTTTCCATGAGTGGCTATCCTATTTCATTAGCAAATAATACTTCTATTAACGAACACTTCCAATTCTTTTCATATCACTTAGATTCATCCAGACAAAAAAAGCTTTTCCTACAATGTAGTCATCTGGAACGAATCCCCAATATCTACTATCCAAACTATTATCTCTGTTATCTCCCATCATAAAATAATAGCCTTTAGGAACAATACAAGAAAACCCATCTGTATTGTAAGAACACATATCTCTATAAGGGAAAACATCTGGATTTAAAACATAAGAAGGTCTATTTTCTTCATTTAATATCCTGTGTTCAATAGGACCCAATCTCTCTACAAATTGCCGTGCATAATTTAATCTTTCTGTATCAAGATAATCTGGCATAGGTTGATAAGTCGCAACTTTACCGTTAACTATCAACTGTTTGTTTCGATATACCACTTCATCGCCACCAATACCAATAACGCGCTTGATGTAATCTAAAGATGGGTCTTTGGGATATTTAAAAACAACCATATCTCCGCGTTGCGGATCATTAATGCTGAGTACTTTTTTATTTATAACTGGCAAGCGAATACCATACGTATATTTATTTACCAAAATAAAATCACCTACTTCTAATGTTGGCAACATAGAACTAGAAGGGATTTTAAAAGGCTCGTATAAAAAAGAACGCAAGAAAAAAACTGCAGCAATAACGGGGAAAAAACTTCCTGAATACTCAATCCAAATTGGTTGTTTTAACAACTTTTTCTTTAACTCTTCACGACCATTCTCATCAGGTACCACACCTTCCATACGCAATTTTTCTTGCTTTGCATCCCACTCTGCCAGTGCAGCATCAGCTATTTTTCTTCTTTTTTTTGAAAGATGAAATACATCAAGAAACCAAATGATTCCCGTTATAACCATTAAAACAAAAAGAATAAGCGCAAAATTGCTCAGAATTGTCTGGAGAATCATTTTTCATCCACTTTTAATATAGCAAGAAAAGCTTCTTGTGGGACTTCTACTGATCCGACCTGCTTCATTCGCTTTTTACCTGCTTTTTGTTTCTCCAATAATTTGCGTTTTCTCGTTATGTCACCACCATAACATTTTGCAAGCACATTTTTCCTTAATGCTTTGACATTTTCACGAGAAATAATGGTAGAACCAATAGCCGCTTGAATTGCAACATCAAACATCTGTCGTGGAATTAATTGACGCATTTTCGCCGCAACAGCTCTTCCTCTATATTGAGCACTAGTACGATGCACAATCATTGCAAGCGCGTCAACTTTATCTCCATTAATCAGCATATCAACTTTAACAACGTCAGATGCTCTATACTCCTTAAACTCATACTCCATAGAAGCATATCCGCGAGAAAGTGATTTCATACGATCAAAAAAATCTAGCATGATCTCAGCCATTGGTAATTCATAAACCAATCTAACTTGCTTGCCATGGTAGTGCATATCCAATTGAATACCTCGTTTCTGATTACACAAGGTCATAATTGGACCAACATATTCTTGAGGCACGTAAACATTGACAGTTACAATCGGTTCACGAACTTCTTGAATTGTTGCTGGTTCTGGCATCTTAGAAGGATTATCAACTTGAACAACCGAACCATTTTTTAACAAAACCTCATAAACAACAGTAGGTGCTGTTGTAATAAGATCCATATTAAATTCACGTTCCAATCTTTCCTGAACTATTTCCATATGCAATAGCCCAAGAAACCCACAACGGAACCCAAATCCTAACGCTTGTGATACTTCCGGTTCATATTGAAGAGATGCATCATTAAGCTTTAACTTTTCTAATGAGTCACGTAAAGCATCATATTGATTCGCCTCAACCGGAAACAATCCTGCAAATACCTGAGGCTGAACCTTTTTAAAACCTGGCAAAGGCATATCTGCCGGCTGAGAAACTAATGTAATCGTATCTCCAACCTGCGCAGACTTTAGCTCCTTAATACCCGCAATAATAAATCCAACTTGTCCCGCAGATAACAATTCTCGCGATTGGGAACGAGGAGAAAAAACACCAACATTTTCAACTTGATATTGAGAACCCGTTGCCATTAACTGTATACGATCCTTTGGTCGCACAACTCCGTTTTTAATGCGAACCAACATAACAACGCCAACATAATTATCAAACCACGAATCAATAATTAAAGCTTGTAATGGCGCATTCGGGTCTCCCTCCGGAACAGGAACTTTAGCTATCAATTCTTCTAAAATATCTTCTATTCCCTGACCAGTTTTGGCCGAGCATAGTATCGCATCAGAGGCATCCAAACCAATAACGTCTTCTATCTCTGCCCGGGCATTATCAGGATCTGCAGATGGCAAATCTATTTTGTTAAGTACAGGCAACACCTCTACATCTAAATCTAACGCGGTATAACAATTAGCTACTGTTTGTGCTTCAACCCCCTGAGAAGCATCCACTACCAAAAGCGCCCCTTCACAAGCGGAAAGGGAACGACTAACTTCATAACTAAAATCAACGTGACCGGGTGTATCGATTAAATTCAAATTATAAACTTGACCATCTCTTGCTTTATAAGATAAAGATGCTGTCTGCGCCTTAATAGTAATTCCTCGTTCACGTTCGAGATCCATTGAATCTAATACCTGATCTGCCATTTCGCGATCAGAAAGACCTCCACACATCTGGATGATACGATCAGCAAGTGTTGATTTACCATGATCAATATGAGCAATAATAGAGAAGTTACGAATATTGTTCATTGAATTCCCAGAAAGAGATAAATTCTCCCTTTTTACCAAAGAGAATATTGTTTTTATTATTTTTGTTTTTTCGACACAACTTATTATTTTACTGGATGTTCACTAAAAAACATGGTGTTATCTTATTTTTGATGTTTTTAGCTAATTTA
Organism: Oxalobacter sp.; assembly: GCA_045603905.1. GTDB lineage: Bacteria > Pseudomonadota > Gammaproteobacteria > Burkholderiales > Burkholderiaceae_D > Oxalobacter. The sequence continues at coordinate 10,846 of JAZUNA010000060.1, forward strand.
TTTTAAGCAAAAAAGTTTTTCTATCCTACTATTTTCTACCGGAACGAGTTGGAATTCCTTTACGATGACGACTACTTGCCGCAAATTTGCCTGCTTTTGCATTTCCCGAATGTGAATATATTCTTTTTTGCTCTATCTCTTCATTTTTTGAAATAGCTTTTTTTATTCCGTTATTTTTTTTATTAACCCTAACAGGAGCAGATTTCCAGCCAGGAACTAAATGATGTGGTCCATTTCCGATCAAATCAGATCGCCCATTACGTCGCAACCATTCCCTCAATATCTGCCAATTCTCCGGGTCATGATATCGTAAAAAAGCTTTATGTAAACGACGAATCTGCCCTTTTCTAACGCTTTCAACTGTTTCTGAATCTCGCGTTACTTTTCGTAAAGGATTTTTATGACTGTGATACATTGTCGTCGAAATAGAAAGCGGCGTAGGCATAAACGTCTGTACCTGATCCAATCTAAAATTATTCTTCTTAAGCCATAAAGCTAGATTCAACATATCAACATCGGTCGTACCAGGGTGCGCCGCAATAAAATATGGAATCAAATACTGCTCTTTTCCAGCTTCTTTTGAAAAACGATCAAATAGACGACGAAACTCTTCATAAGTTCCAATACCCGGCTTCATCATTTTGGATAATACATTTTCTTCAGTATGTTCCGGAGCAATTTTTAGAAGTCCACCGACATGATGCGTAACTAATTCTTTAATATATTCTGGTGAACGCACAGCCAAATCGTAACGTAAGCCTGATCCTATTAATACTTTCTTGATACCAGGTAGTTCTCTTGCTTTCCGATAAAGAGATATTAATTTACTATGATCCGTATTTAAGTTAATACAAATAGTCGGGTATACGCATGACAGTCTTCGGCAAACAGACTGAATATTTTTATCTCGACAGTTCATTCGGTACATATTTGCACTTGGACCGCCCAAATCAGAGATAATGCCAGTAAAACCTTCCGTATGATCTCGAACTGCTTCTATTTCTTGCAAAATAGATTTTTCAGAACGACTTTGTATAATGCGACCTTCATGCTCAGTAATAGAACAAAAAGAACATCCCCCAAAACAGCCTCGCATGATACTAATTGAAAAACGAATCATTTCCCATGCTGGAATTCTTTCGTTTTGATATGAAGGATGAGGAGCCCTCGCATAAGGCAAAGCATAAACCCCATCTAATTCTTCTGTTGATAATGGCAAAGGTGGAGGATTTACCCATACATCTCTATCTGCATGAGCTTGTACTAATGGACGAGCATTTTTGGGATTTGTTTCCAAATGCATTACACGCGATGCATGAGCGTAAAGCACAGGATCTTCTTTTACTGCCTCAAAGGAAGGTAAGCGAATGACCGTATTAATACTTTCTTGTATTTTTTGTGCTATTTTTCTATCGCGAATAGAAGAATCAATAACTTTTTCTTCCTCTACTTTTTTTGAATTTGCATCACATGGCAAATTACCCTGCTCATTTAAATAAGGATTTTGATGTTTTATCAATTTGCCAGGTGTATCAAGGCTGGTTGAATCTATTTCCCTCCATTCAGATGTTGGTTTCCAGCCTCTCGAAACCATAAATGCGGTTCCTCTTATATCCCTAATATCTTTTATTTTTTCTCCTGACGCCAAACGATGAGTTAATTCTGCCAGCCCTCTTTCTGCATTTCCATATAACAAAATATCTGCTTTAGAATCAGGTAGAATAGATCTTCTCACTGTGTCAGACCAATAATCATAATGTGCAACTCTGCGCAGACTTGCTTCAATAGAACCAAGAACAATTGGAGTACGAGGATATGCTTCTCTAGCACGTTGTGAATAAACCAATACAGCACGATCTGGACGTTTTCCTGCTTTTCCTCCAGGAGTATATGCATCATCTGAGCGGATTTTCCTTTCAGCGGTGTAATGATTTACCATGGAATCCATATTGCCAGATGTAATGCCAAAGTATAATTTCGGTCTACCAAGTGCCCGAAAATCTTTCACTGACCGCCAATCTGGTTGACTAATAATACCAACTCGAAATCCTTGTGCTTCTAAAAAACGTCCGATCAATGCCATCCCAAAACTTGGATGGTCAACATACGCATCACCAGTTATCAAAATAATGTCGCACTCATCCCAACCAAGCACATCCATTTCCTCTCGTGACATAGGAAAAAATGGAGTTTTATCTTTATTCGCTTTTTTTAAAGAAACATAAGAAAAAATATTTTTAGGTTGATTCATTTATTAAACAATATTGAGTCAATTTACGTTAGAAGCTTTTATCTAATTAGTCTTTTTATTTAGATCCAATAGGTTTAGGATAGGACACCTCTAAAATAACAAGATCTTCCGTTCCATTAGGTGTATTAAGTGTAACTGTATCTCCTTCTCTTGCTTTTGTTAAAGTACGAGCAACAGGTGATATCCAACTAATTTTACCTTGCAATGGATCAATTTCATCAACACCAACAATTGTTACAGTATTCTCTTCTCCATTTTCTCGCTCATAAGTAACAGTTGCCCCAAAAAATATTTGATCATTGCCATAATGGATACTGGAATCAAATTCTTCAGCAGATTCAATACGTTTAATTAGAAAGCGAATGCGGCGATCAATTTCCCTTAAACGACGTTTTCCGTAAATGTAATCTCCATTTTCAGAACGATCCCCATTAGAAGCTGCCCAAGAAACCACTTTAACGACTTCTGGACGCTCATTATCTATTAACTGAAGCAACTCATCCTTTAATGCTTGTAAACCAGATGGAGTAATATAATTTTTAAATCCTGCAGGCAAAGAACTTACATCTTGCTGTAAGTCATCTTCATCGGAATCTGTTTCTTTAACAAAAGCTTTATTCACAATTTTTCATTCCTACTAAAAATTTTTATGTTTATCCTTTTAGAAAAAACAAATAATTACCAATATAGGTTTACCTAAATAAGCATAGAAAGATCATTGCTATTATTTCAAGACAACAGCATTTTAAACACGAATTGTCGGTAACAAGTTGCAAGAATTTGAATAGTACAATGGCATGAACAGTATTAAATTAGCTTAGTACCATTCACGCCATCAAAAAGTTACTATTTTTATCGATCTTTGGTAAAGACACCTAGATGTTATAAATTAAATTTTACTCACCATGAGCAAAAGATAGTGGCAACTGAGAACGAGGAGTATCTTCTTCAATTGGTCGCGAACTAGATTTACTTTCTAAACGATCAAGATACTCTGGCGTTACATCACCAGTAATATAATTACCATCAAAACAAGAAGCCTCAAAATTCTTCATTGCAGGATTCAAATCCCTAATGGATTGTTTCAAAGCCTCTAAATCCTGATAAATTAAAGCATCTGCCGTCATTTGCTGACGCACTTCTTCATCTGTTCTACCATAAGCAATCAATTCTCTTCGTGTTGGCATATCAATGCCATATACATTTGGGAATTTAACAGGAGGTGCTGCAGACGCAAATAAAACTTTCTTAGCTCCAGCATCTCGAACCATTTGAACAATTTCAAGGCTAGTTGTACCTCTCACAATAGAGTCATCAACTAACAAGATACTTTTACCTTTAAATTCAGAATTAATTGCGTTTAACTTTTGCCTTACTGTACGTTTACGAATTTCTTGCCCTGGCATAATAAAGGTACGTCCGATGTACCTATTTTTTATAAGACCTTCACGATATTCAACACCTAGTTTCAAAGCTAGCTGAATTGCTGCCGGTCTTGAAGAATCAGGAATTGGCATAACAACATCGATATCACCAGACCGAACTTCTTTTTTAATTTTTTCAGCTAAATACTCCCCCATTTTCAATCGAGAAGCATAAACAGACACTCCATCCATAAGAGAATCTGGACGTGCCAAATAGACGTATTCAAAAATACAAGGATTTAAGCTTGGATTATCTGCACATTGTTTACTGTATAAATTCTTATCATTATCGATAAAAACAGCCTCTCCAGGTAAAACATCACGTAAAAAACGGAAACCTAATCCCTCTAGAGCAACTGATTCACTTGCCACCATGTATTCCTTGCCTTTATCAGTTTCAGAATAACCGATACAAAGTGGGCGTATACCATGCGGATCTCTAAAAGCAAGAATTCCTGCATTAGTAATATGGGCAATGGCTGCATAAGCCCCACGCACTCTTTTATGGAGAAGTGAAACTGCACTAAACAATGTTTCTGGTTCAAGAGAATAACCCATCGTTTCTTCAATTGAATGGGCTAATACATTTAGTAAAACTTCAGAATCCGAATTAGTATTAATATGACGTCGATCATTTTTGAACATTTCGTCTTTAAGTTGCTCACAATTAGTTAAATTACCATTATGAGCAAACGTCATACCAAACGGAGCATTCACATAAAAAGGTTGTGCTTCTTCCTCATTTAATGCAGATCCTTCCGTTGGATAACGCACATGACCAATCCCAGCATTCCCAGGAAGAGCACGCATATTACGAGTACGAAAGACATCCCGAACCAAACCATTTGCCTTATACATTGCAAATTTATTATTAGCAGAAGTCGCTATACCAGCAGCATCTTGCCCACGATGCTGTAATAAAAGCAATGCATCATAAATCAGCTGATTGACAGGAGAGTGTGAAACGAGACCAACTATACCGCACATTTTTTAATATCCTTGTTTTTATTAATAAAAAAAACAACTAACTATTTAATCAAAACTACAAATTAATATTTTATATTCCGAGCGAGACTTTCTGGCAAAAGAGGTAATGTCATTATTGCAACTTGCTCTGCATAAGGACTAAACATCGCATTTTTCCAGAAAGATTGCTGAGGAATAGATGTCATACCACATAAAAGAACTAATACTAAACTAATTAATACCCCACGAAGCAACCCAAAAAAACATCCTAAACTTCGATTCAAGCCAGATAACCCACCAGCGGTCATTAGCGCATCTATTGCCTTAGCTAATAGCATCATTGCAATTCGAGCAACTATAAACAAAACAACAAAAGCCACTATCAGTCGAAGTGTATCGCCAGGTATTATGGAGGGCAACATAGGTGCTAATGTTTTGCCATACATATTTGCAACGACAAATGCAACAATCCAGCTAATCAGAGAAACAACTTCTCTAACAAACCCTCGAGTAATTCCTATAATGACGGAACACCCCAGTATAAATAGCAATGCATAATCAAAGGATGTCAAATGATTTCCTATCGTCTCTAATTAACTAACGTACAAGGCAATTTTAGCTGACTTAATTTTGCACACGTATTGTTAACCTCTTTTTTTCCAGAAAGAGGACCTATACGTATTCGAATACGCTCACCTCCTTCTTTTAATGTTACTTTTTGTGCATAGGAATTTAATCCTGCATTTTTGAGTTTGTTTTGTAATTCTTTAGCTTTGCTTGATGTAGAAACAGCCGCCACTTGAATTACAAATTTTTCAGTTGTTTCTTTCTCCTTCTTAACATCCTGTCTTTTTTCGCTTTGTTTTGCTATTAATTGCCCAATAGGATCCGCTATTTTTTTATCGGTTGTTTTCTTTGTTTCCTGTTTGACTTTGGTTGTATCTGCTCCTTTCGCATCATCTTTAACAACAGGTTTTATATCTTTTTTCGTATCAGTTTGAGCATTTGTTTTTTCTGATGTCGATTTATCTTTAGATATTTCAACAGAAGAAAGCTTTTCATTTTTTTGCTCAGAAACACTTTGCTTTACATTTGCAACATTTTCGGTTGCATTAACAATCGTTTTGTCTTCTGTTTTTCTCTTAGGTGTATCTTTGGCAACTATCTGTGAAGGTTTATCTCGAGAAGGAATATCAATCAAAATATCTTGAGAAACCGTTTGAGGCTCCGAATCAAAAATCATAGGCAACACTATGATCGCCGCAAGTGTAATCGTAATAGCGCCAACTAAACGCCTTCTTGCTCGTTTTTTTTCTGGAAGTATCGGATCTTCCTCTATATCAATACGTTTTCCTAAATTACTGTTTCCTGCCCGATTTGATACACTCCCACCGCCACTCGCATGAGGAAAATCAGAATCAGCTGTTTGAGGTTTATGCCTGCGAAATAAAAGAAAACAACTCATGTAATTAATTCATGATATTTGAAGAAGTAGATTCTGTAGATTGAGTTATACCGCTTACAACCCAAAAAGAACCAAAGGCTACTATTCTATCATTTTTCTGCGCCTTGATCTTTGCAGTTGTTAATGCATCATTAACACTTTCAAAGAGTTTTATTTTATCTAGTTTTACCCCAGCTAGTATAAGTTTTTCTTTTAAGGTCTCAACTGTCGCTGCACGAGCTAAAGGTAAATTAGTCAAGTACCAAAAATCTATGGTCTCTTTTAACTTAGCAATAATGCTCTCAATATCTTTATCTGCCATCGCTCCAAAAATGGCGTAAGTCTCATGAAAATTTCCCATATTATGCAAATTTTCTGCTAAAACGACAGCTGCATGAGGATTATGTGCCACATCCAAGATAACAACGGGATCTGTTTGTATAACCTGAAAACGCCCTAACAGATAAACTTCAGCCAATCCAGCTTGAACGGAATCTTCATCAAATGGCAAGAGATCTTGCATTGATTCTAAAACCATCAATGCATTTGTTGCATTTTGAATTTGATTTTTTCCATATAAAGCAGGTAAGTTTAAATGGTTAAACCGCATTGAAGGTCCTACATAACTCCAACTATTTCCATCACAAACTGAATGGTAATCTTTTCCAAAAATAAAAAGATTAGTGTTTATCTCATTAGCATAACGAAGCAAACTTTGAGGCGGCATATGATCGCCATAAATAGCAATAGACTCTTTCCTGAAAATACCTGCTTTTTCATACCCTGCTGAGTCTCTCGTTGCTCCTAAATAATCAACATGATCAATATCAACATTTGTAACAATAGCAACATTAGCATCTATGAGATTAACCGCATCAAGTCGACCACCTAAACCCACCTCCAAAATAACAACATCTAGTTTGGTGTCAGCTAAAATATTTAAAACTGCCAGCGTTGTAAATTCAAAATAAGTTAACGGAATATTGCCCCGTGCACGTTCAACTTTTTTAAAATAATGAACAAAAACACTTTCAGAAACATTTTGTCCATTAATTCTTAATCTTTCTTCGAAATGATGAATATGTGGAGATGTATAAAGACCAACACGATATCCAGCTTTTTGCCATATCGTTTGCATCATTGCACAAGTTGATCCTTTTCCATTTGTACCACCCACAATAACAACTGGACAGTTAAAATGAATTTTTAGTTGCTCTTTTACTAACCTTGCACGATCTAACCCCATTTCTATATTTTTGGGATGCAAGTTCTCGATATTAGCAAGCCACTCATCCAGTGTATCTGGATAGATATGGCTTACAGAATCTTTTTTCATAAAACAATATTAAGAAACAACTTCAATTGACTGATTTTGCAAAATAGCTAAAAGATGAGCCAATTCTTCTCTCATTTCACGACGATCAACAATTCTATCCACCGCCCCTTTTTGCAACAAAAATTCTGCTCGCTGGAATCCCTCCGGCAATTTCTCACGAACTGTATTTTCAATTACCCGAGGACCTGCAAAACCAATTAAGGCTTTAGGTTCTGCAATAACAATATCTCCTACAAAAGCAAAAGAAGCAGAAACACCTCCCATGGTAGGGTCTGTCAATACTGCAATATATGGCAAGCCTTTTTCTGCCAATTTCGTTAACACGGCATTAGTTTTTGCCATCTGCATTAAAGAAAGCAATCCTTCTTGCATACGAGCACCGCCACTTGCTGTAATACAAATAAAAGGAACTCTACGTTCAATAGCTGTTTGAACACCTCTTACAAAACGTTCACCAACAACAGATCCCATTGAACCACCCATAAACTCAAATTCGAAACAAGCAACAACCACAGGCAAAGTTTTGATTGCACCACCTAATACAATCAAGGCATCAGTTTCCCCCGTCGCTTCGGAAGCGGATTTCAAGCGCTCTGGATATTTCTTACTATCTTTAAATTTCAAGGCATCAATTGGCAAGGCACTCTGTCCAATTTCATATCGACCTTCTGCATCCAGTAAAACATCTAACCGTTCACGTGCACGAATTCGCATATGATGACTACATTTTGGACAAACATGCGTATTAGTTTCCAAATCTGTACGATATAAAACTGTTTCACATGATGGGCACTTTACCCACAATCCCTCTGGTATTGTCTTGCGAGGACTCGTCGCATGAGGCTGAATTCGAGGGGGGAGTAATTTATCTAACCAACTCATAAAATCTCCTCAAAAACCAGCCATTTAAAATTTTGAAATAGCTGATTTTGTATCAATGATTTTTGCCTAATCTATTTATTTATTTAATACAAACAATCCGTGAGCAAGATCATACTGGTTTGGCAGCATTTCGCCAACTAGCATTTACTCATCCAAAGCTCTTCTTATATCAAAAACAAACTCCTCTACCTTATGCAACATCTGTTTTTTCTCTGAATTTTCAATAACTTGTATCAATCCACTTCCTATAATGATGCCATCAGCCAAAAAAGCAACTTCTTTTGCAATTTTTTTATCTCTAATACCAAACCCAATACTTATAGGTATAGAAATATGTTTTCTAATTTGTGACATATGTAAAGCAACTTGAGTCATATCTAATTTTTCTGAGCCCATAACTCCTTTTAATGAAACATAATAAATATACCCTGTTGCTATCTTTTCAATTTGTTTGATCCTTTTTTCACTAGATGTCGACGCCAGAAAAAAAATGACATCCATATTATGCGTTTTCATCATCGAAACCAAATTTAAACTTTCTTCTGGTGGATAATCAACAACTAATACCCCATCTATATTTGAAGAATGAGCTTCTTTGACAAAATTTTCTATTCCTATCTGCTCAATTGGATTTGCATAACTCATTAATACAATTGGTGTATTCTTATTTTCCTTTCGAAATTCCCGAACATAATGAAATACATCATACAAGTTCACATTATTTTTCAATGCTTTTTCAGATGCCCTTTGAATGATAGGGCTATCTGCCATAGGATCGGAAAAAGGAACCCCAAGTTCAATAACATCAGCGCCTCCTTTAACAAGAGCTTGCATTAATGGAACGGTCACATCCACATCAGGATAACCTGCTGTAATAGAAGGAATTAATGCTTTCTTATTTTGTTGTTTTAAAGTTTCAAATACCTTTTCTATGCGAGACATAAAGAATCCTTTCTAATTAACTAAAACAAAATCAAATCTCAACAAAAAATTCTCTATTGACTTCGCTTTCGTTTAGTAACAGTCTGAATATCTTTATCTCCTCTTCCTGATAGGTTAACCAAAATATTTTTATCTGGTGCTAATGTTGGCGCTATTTTTGTTGCATAAGCTAAGGCATGGCTAGATTCTAATGCAGGAATAATTCCCTCAATTCGACAACAATCATAAAAAGCTTTTAAAGCCTCTTCATCCGTTGAAGATACATATTTTGCTCTACCACTATCTTTCAAAGCGGCATGTTCCGGACCCACTCCTGGATAATCCAACCCTGCAGAAATAGAATGGGCTTCTTTAATTTGTCCATTTTTATCTTGTAAAAGGTATGTTCTATTACCATGTAATACACCTGGGGAACCAGCTGTTAAAGAGGCTGCATGTTTACCCGTCTTGATTCCTTTTCCCGCTGCCTCTACACCTATTAATTGAACACCAAAATCGATATATGGATAAAAGATTCCCATAGCATTAGAGCCACCTCCAATGCACGCAATAACATAATCAGGTTGTTTTCCCGTCATTTCAGGCATTTGAGTTAAACATTCTTCTCCAATAACAGACTGAAAATCTCTCACAAGCATTGGATAAGGATGTGGTCCCGCAACTGTCCCAATAATATAAAATGTATTTTCTATATTACTGACCCAATCACGCATTGCCTCATTCAAAGCATCTTTCAAAGTTTGGGAGCCTGATTCCACAGGTATAACCGTTGCCCCTAAAAGTTTCATTCGATCGACATTTTGCTTCTGTCGTTTAACGTCCTTACTGCCCATATAAATGACGCAATCCAAACCAAACCTGGCACAAATAGTTGCTGTTGCAACACCATGTTGCCCTGCTCCTGTTTCGGCAATAACACGTCTTTTCCCCATGTGTTTTGCCATTAAAGCTTGACCAATAACATTATTAATTTTATGGGCTCCAGTATGATTTAAATCTTCACGCTTCAAATATAGTTGAGCACCACCCAACATTTCAGACCAACGCTTTGCGTAATATATTGGTGTTGGACGCCCCACATAATGTTTCAATTCATACCGAAATTCTGATAAAAAAACGGGATTATCTTTTAAATACCTATATGCCTCGGTTAACTCATCTAATGCATAAATTAGCGTTTCCGAAACAAAAATTCCTCCATATATTCCAAAATGTCCTTTATCATCTGGCAAAGTGTAGTTTTCATTGCGAAACAATCTGACACCACTCTGTGGTTTAGAACAATTTTTCATAAATTCCCCATCATGCATAGTGATATATCCTTGCTCAGGATATAACTTCGTTGTGTTGATATATGCTAAGAAAAATTATTGGGATGCATTTACCGCACTAATAAAAGCGCAAATTTTTGTAGCATCTTTGATACCTTTACTGCTTTCTACGCCGCTACTGACATCAACAGCAAAAGGCCGGGCTCGCATAATTGCGCCAGCTACATTTTGTTCGCTCAAGCCACCACTTAAAACGACCCGATGAGCGATTTCTTTTTCGATGAGGGACCAATTGAATACCTTTCCTGCACCGCCATATTCTTCTGAAAAAGAATCTAACAATAAACCAGAAAAATAACGACTTACAGTGCGATATTTTTTTTCATATTCTATCAAATCTTGTGATTTTGTATCGGATTTAATTCGATATGCACGAATAAATGGCATTCGTACTTCTTCCGCTATCATTGAACAAGTTTCTACGGATTCGTCTCCATGAAACTGTAATAATGTAATACCCGTATACTTTGCAATATCCTTTACTTCATTTTTTGAAGCGTTGATAAATAATCCTACTGTTGTAACAAAAGGAGGGATAATAGAAATAACTTCTTTTACGAAATCAGGTGATACATAACGTGGACTTTTTGGATAAAAAACAAAACCCAAAGCATCTGCACCAGCTTTTACAGAGAAAAGAACATCTTCTAATCGAGTTAATCCGCAAATCTTAACTCTTGTACGACATTGCATATTAAAGTTAAAGAATTTTTTTATACAAAAAGAGAAAAGTCATCAGTTCTTTGAGGCAAATTCCATTTTTTGTCATATATAACTTTTGTCAAATATAATCCATCTGGCATAAAAGTAGGAGCTGCTTTTTTCCTATCTTTTCCTAATAAAAGGGTATGAATCCATTTAGGCTCATAATCACCTTTCCCCACATAAATTAATGAGCCAACAATATTTCTTACCATATGGTGCAAAAAAGCACTTGCCTCAAAAGTGAATATAATCATATCTCCATACTTCTCTATTTCAACATGATTCATTGTTTTAATAGGGGAAATAGCCTGACAACCTGCGGCACGAAAAGCTGAAAAATCATGCTCCCCCAATAAATATGATGCTGCTTCACGCATTGGTTCTAATAACAAAGGGCGAAAAACCCAACCCATACGTTTTTTTAGTAAAGGAGAGCGAATGGGATTGTTATACAACACATAGCGATACTGCCTTGCTATTGCACTTGACCTCGCATGAAATCCATTTTCTCCGGAAGGAACTTCACTAGCCCATCTAACCGCAATGGATCCATCCAAAAAAGAATTGACTCCTCGCACCCACGAATAAGGATCGCGTTCTATTAAAGTATCTAAATGTACAATCTGCTCAAATGCATGTACACCTGCATCAGTTCTTCCTGCACAAGCTGTAGAAATTTTTGTTTGGGTAAATTGATAAATGGCATTTTCCAATTGGTCTTGAACGGTATGCTTATCAGGTTGTTTTTGCCACCCTCTCCACTGACTACCATCATACTCAATACCAAGCACTATTCGTTTCATGCTTTTTCTATTCAGAAATAGAATTTTCAGGCAGAAAATTCTTAGCTAATTTTTGAAAAATTATTAAAGCGACTGCAATGCTTTTTCTGCATCAAGCACCTGTTGTGGAGTACCGCGCACGACAACTTCTTCCAAAAGTTCACGTGCACCGTCCATATCTTTCATATCTATGTAAGCAAGTGCCAACTCTAATTTAGCGGCCATTTCAGCATTATAGTCTTCATCTTTTTCTACGTTAGATTCGACATTGTCTGATAAATTATTTTCGTCATCCAACTCTAAATTAATGTCAGCTAAATTGAGTTCAAATATTGGATCTTCTAAATTAACAGATTTTTCTACAGACTGATCGCTATCTTCAACGACATCATCGTCGTCTTGCAAAAGACTGCTACTACTAATTTCTTCAAATTGAATTTCTTCTTCAATGTCTTTTGAATCAATCAAGTTATTGTTACTTTCTTGATCATCAATTAGGTCTGATTCACTTAAAGTAGCACTATCTAAAGAAACAAATGAAATCGCTTCGAATTCTTCATTTTTAGAAAGTTCTTCATCAATTAAATTCTGCTGAATAATCTCTTCTTCTTTTTCAGGAGATTCATTACTTACATCTTCTAAAACATCTTGCGCTGTTAAATTCTCCAGATAATCTTTACCTGAAATAATGTTAGGGTTAATGTCCTCTATCAACTTCTCTTTATCTGAAGGAGATGATTTCACTACAGGCGTTTTCTTCTTCGAGCGCCCTATTTTCAAGACAAGCGTAATCAATACAAGTAATGCAATTACTACTCCAATTACAATATGCCAAGTTGTATTGTTTTGTAGATTTTGTAAAAAACTATTTTTCTTCTGAGCAACTAATTCTTTTTCATCTTCTTCATCAATATTTTCATCCTCTTCATCTTCTTCAAGCTCTTCCTCTTCTGCGTTTTTCTTATCTGTATCCTGTAATTTTTCTATATTTTGCTTTTCATCAACTATTTTTTCAGCAGGAGATTTCCTTTCTTCAACAAGTGGATTTTTTTCTATCTCCTTTATAGTCGGAATCACTTGATCTTTATTACTATTTTTTTGTTTCTTCTCTTCTTCTAATTTTTTCTTTGGAATAACAGTTTCAGCTGGATTAA
>JAZUNA010000061.1:0-11742 GCA_045603905.1 Oxalobacter sp.
TAAACCTGTTGGCTTTGTTAGTGGACAAGCTGAAGATGGATATAAGCCTGCTGTTGCTCTGATTAACGAAAAAACACGATGGTCAGCTGATAAAGCAAAAAAACAATTTCATCCTCGCCAATTAAAAAACCTTGTTCCTGCTGGTCGCTTAGATATCGATTCTGTTGGTTTGCTCGTTTTAACCCAAGACGGTCGTGTTGCAAAACATCTTATTAATAAAGAAACTGATATTGAAAAAGAGTATCTTGTCAGGGTAAAACACCTTCATCCCGGAAAATTACCTGAAGAAAAACTTAATCTCTTACGACATGGTCTTAAATTAGATGGGAAGCCTTTACTTCCTGCAAAAGTCAACTGGCAAAATGAAGATCAACTACGTATCGTTTTAAAAGAAGGTAAAAAACGCCAAATTCGACGTATGTGTGAAGCAGTTGGGCTCAAAGTAGTTGGTCTCAAACGTATCCGTATCGGCAACATTAAACTAGAAAACTTGCCTACAGGTCAGTGGCGTTATCTTGATGCGAATGAGAAATTTTAATCTATTATCCAAAAAACATCAGAAATCATCATCCAGCTTAATAGTAGAAGAACGAATCCTAGAAGGCAAAAGGGCTAATTTATCCTGAGCAATTCTATTTTCCCGAATCAATTTATCGTAATCAGACTGAAAAAAACAAATACCCAAAATACAAGCTATTTCAAAAACAACACCAATTGAACAAGAAGGCTCTCCTGCCTCTATTCGATACAACAAACCTCTTGAAATATTTGCTCTTTCAGCCAGTTCCATGGCTGTCATTTTCCGTTCAATCCGAGCCAAAATAGTTTTTTATTTACTGACAATCTTCAAAAGAATAATATCGAAACTAAGTATTATCATTGAATTAAAATAGAAATATAAAATCAAATATGAAAAAAAATATACGTTGGAAACTGCGATTTTCGAGTTATGCGAAAGCGTTAAAACTTTTAGAAAATGCTGTTAATATTGTTAATAGCCGTGTAAATAATGACGAAATAGATGACCTATTAAAAGAAGGGCTCATACAACGTTTTGAATATACGCATGAACTGTCATGGAGAGTTATGAAAGATTATGCTGAATATCAAGGTTTTTCAGATATTCTTGGCTCTCGTGATGCGTTTAGAAAAGCATTAGAAATCGGCTTAATAAACGATGCTCGTTGGATAGAATCTATTGAAGATCGTAATCGTACATCTCATAATTATGACAACGAAACAGTAAAAGAGATTTCCCATACTATTTTGAACGTTTATTTTCCTCTTTTTCAAGATTTTGAAAAAACAATGCTTTTCCTTTCCGAATAGAAATCAAGAGCATTTTAAAAATGACATACGGACTAAACGAAACTGAATTAAAAACACTAAATAGTCTATTTTCAGCCAATACGAAAATAGAACAAGTAATTCTTTATGGTTCTCGTGCAATAGGTAACTTTAAACCTTTCTCTGATGTAGACATAACTTTGATTGGAAACGCTCTAACTCGCTATGATGTCAATCATCTTATGGCTGAAATTGATGAATCTTCATTACCTTATCAGTTTGATATTTCATTATTCAATAATTTAAATAACGAAGAGTTAAAAGAAGAAATACAAAAAAAGGGCGTCGTCCTATATAAAAAATCTGGCAAAAACCTATTAATTTAGGTTTTTGCCAGGTCCATCTTAAATTCAATTAATCTCTTGGAACTGCTGCTTCCATTGCGTCAATATACCCAAACAAAGATAAATCATCCATTTGCATCGGATATAAAATCCCATTTAAATGATCGCATTCATGCTGCACAACCCTCGCATGAAAACCTGTTGCTTCCCGACTGATTTTCTGGCCATATTGATCATATCCCTCATAATGAATCTTCGCCCATCTTGGAACAACACCCCTCATACCAGGCAAAGAAAGACATCCTTCCCACGCTTCTGTTACCTTGTTTCCAATTGGACGAATTTTTGGATTCAGTAAAATAGTTTTAGGAATAGCATAGTCTTCAGACATCTCACTGTTATCTTCAAATCCAAAAATAACCAATTGCAAAGAAACACCAATTTGAGGTGCAGCCAACCCGGCTCCATTAGCTGCTGCCATCGTTTCAAACATGTCATCAATCAGAGTCTGTAATTCAGGTGTTCCAAATTGGGTGACTGGTTTTGCTTTTAGCAAAAGACGAGGATCTCCCATTTTTAAAATCGGTCTTACAGTCATGTTTTCTTTCCTTATTTTTTATGTATTCAATTCTCTAATATACTTGTTAAATTCATCTTTGACTTCTGCATGCTTGAGTCCCATCGCCACTGTCGCCTGAAGATAACCAATTTTCGATCCACAATCATAACGACGACCAATATAACGATAAGCTAGCACTTGCTCTTCTTTCATCAATGCCGCAATACCGTCCGTTAACTGGATTTCTCCACCGGCTCCTTTTCCTAATTTGGCTAAATGGTCAAAAATGGATGCATTCAAAATATAACGCCCGACAACAGCCATATTAGACGGTGCTTCTTCAGGTAATGGTTTTTCTACAATTTTATTAACAAATTCTAAACTTTGCATATAAGGTGAAGAAGCGACAATACCATATTGTCGTGTATGCTCTTTAGGTACACGTAAAACAGCAAGCAAACTCTTTTCTTCTCTTTCGTAGACATCCACCATTTGCTTCATGACAGATGGCTGTCCTTCTTTTACATCCATAAAATCATCTGCCAAAATAACCGCAAACGGGTCATTTCCAACAACCGGTTTGGCGCATAAAACAGCATGTCCCAAGCCCAACATATTTTGTTGACGAATATAAACACAGTTAATATGAGAAGGCAAAACACCCTGAATTTGTTTTAAAAGAGCGACTTTACCCGCCATTTGCAATTCAGACTCTAATTCGTATGCTTTGTCGAAATGATCTTCAATAGCACGTTTATTTCTTCCAGTGATAAAAATCATATCGGTAATACCTGCTGATACTGCCTCTTCTACTGCATATTGAATCAATGGTTTATCAACAATTGGCAACATCTCTTTGGGTTGCGCTTTCGTTGCCGGTAAAAAACGGCTGCCAAATCCCGCAACTGGAAAAACAGCCTTAGTTACTTTCTTTTTCATGTATCAACTCTTTAAAATGATTTTCATCTAATATGGAAATACCTAATTGTTCTGCTTTTTTTAGTTTACTTCCAGCATTTTGTCCTGTCACCAAATAAGTCGTCTTCGCAGAAACTGAATTCGTTACTTTACCCCCTAATGCCTGAATTTTTTCTGTCGCTATTTCTCTGGACATTGAAGATAATGTACCTGTTAGCACAAATGTTCTTCCTAGCAAAGGTAACTCTTCTTGGGCTGACTCATTTTCTATCCAAGTTATACCACAAGCTTTAAGCTCTTCAATCAAATGATAATTCATTTGATCAGAAAAAAATGCTTTGATAGACGCAGCAACTGTCGGACCAATGTCCTCAATTGCAAGCAAATCCTCTTCTGTCGCATCATATAACTTTTGTAAAGAACCAAAATATTGTGCTAAAGAACGAGCTGTTGATTCTCCAACGTGTCTAATACCTAATGCGTATAAAAAGCGAGACAGGGTTGTTTGTTTGGATACTTCTAATGCTTGTAATAAATTTTGTGCTGATTTGGTTGCCATCCGTTCAAGATTAGCATAATCATTTAATCCTAACTTATATAAATCAGCCGCTGTATTAACTAAGCCTTTATCAACAAGTTGCTCTATTAATTGCTCACCCAAGCCATCAATATTCATTGCCTTTCGGGAAGCAAAATGCTCTAGTCCATTTTTCTTTTGAGCTGAACAACGAATCCAACCACCTGAACAGCGAACAATCGCTTCACCTTCTGGTTTTATTACAGGAGACTGACAAACTGGACATACTTTTGGCAAATAAAATTCTTTTGTGTTTTCGGGTCTTCTTTCTATTACAGTAGAAACCACTTCTGGAATCACATCTCCTGCTCGCCTCACAATAACGGTATCACCTATGCGAACATCTTTACGACGAATTTCATCTTCATTGTGTAATGTCGCATTAGTTACATTTGCCCCACCAACAAAAACCGGTTCAAGTCGTGCAACCGGTGTTAAAGCGCCTGTTCTTCCAACTTGGACATCAATATCCAGTACTCTAGTTAAAGCTTCCTGAGCAGCAAATTTATGTGCAATCGCAAAACGAGGCGCTCTTGATACAAAACCTAATTTATTTTGTAACGCAATATTGTTAACTTTATAGACCAGCCCATCAATTTCATAAAGCAAATTATCTCTTTGCTTTTCTATCGTCTCAAAAAAAGAAATTAATTCCTCAAATCCAGAAACCACCGTTCTTTCCGGACAAACAGGCAATCCTGCTTTTTCTAACCAATCCAATAAAGCTGATTGTGTTTCCGGTAACGTTTCCCCCTCAAATGCGCCAACTCCATATGCAAAAAAATTGAGTTTTCGACCTGCTGTCACAGCAGGATCTTTCTGTCTTAAACTCCCTGCAGCTGCATTTCTTGGGTTCATGAATTCTTTTTGTCCTGCTTTTCTTTGCATTTCATTTAGTTGCTGAAATGCAGGTTTAAACATCATGACCTCCCCTCTGACATCTAAAACAAGAGGAGGGTTTTTAAGCATAAGTGTTAAAGGAATACTTTGTATAGTCCGAATATTGGCAGTGACATCTTCCCCCGTAAATCCATCACCTCGGGTTGCTGCTTGAACTAAAATGCCTTTTTCATACCGTAAATTAATGGCCAAACCATCAAACTTTAACTCAGCTTCATATTCAATGATTTCCTGACCCAATAATTCCTGTATACGATGATCAAATGCTTTAACTTCTTCTTTTGTTAAACCATTTTGCAAAGACAACATCGATACCTGATGTTTGACTGGATCAAACTGGGTTAAAGAAGCATTTCCGACTCGATGTGTAGGAGAATCGTGAGTGACTAATTCTGGATATTTTGCCTCTAAATTTTGTAATTCTCTAAATAGTCGATCGTATTCCGAATCAGGAATAGTTGGATTATCCAATGTATAGTAAGCATGGTTATGCCGATTCAGTTCTTTTCGTAACCAGGCAACTCTTTCTTGTGGGCTATTAGTACCTGCATCGTTAAAAAGATCGACCTGCATATCTCAATTATCAGTTAAATAATCTCATTGCACGAACAGAACCGGCTGGAATAGATGCCATCGACATTTCCTCATAAAAGACATTTACCTGATTAGCAATATCTTCCAACATAGCATCAGACAACATGTTGTCATCATCGTCAACCAAAACACCATTCAAGCGCTGGCATAATGATTTAGCACATTGCACCATTGCAACAAAGCCATTTTTTTCATGAGCTACACAAGGTACATCCAAAAGCAAAGTTAAACGCCCTGCTGTATCAGCAGCAGGCAATGCATTAATCGATAAGGTAAATAAAACACTACCGTCATCATCATGCATGACAAAAAGACCATCTGGTCGCAAATCAAAATTCTGGCGTTCTAATACTGCCACCAACGTTTTAACTGCCCATGGAGCACCACCTGTTCTGATATTGATGCCTAATCTGGCATCATGTTCAACAACAAATTGATAGAGACTACGTGCTATATGAATGACATCTGTCATATTTGGAATTTCAGGTTCTGCACCAATACTATCGGATACTTGTCTTAATCGAGTAATTAATTCGGAATATTCAATTTCATTTAAATATCCTGTCCGATTTGCCAGTTGCACACCTATTTTCAATTGATGATAAATTCCACCATGAACAATTGACTGCCAAGATTCTTTTCCCGTTTGAACATCACGAGCCAATCCCACAAAGTGAATCGGCTTATTATTTCGGGTATAGCGCAATGATTGCATTAACGGTAATAATTTCTCGCCACGAATAGGCTCTTCCAAACTAAGAGCAATAGGATAATCAATCAAATCATCAACAGAAGGAGATGGTATTAATGGTTGCGCAATAGATTGCGTTGCCACAAAATCAACTTCATCCAACTTTGATTCCGGTTGAACAAATGTTTTTTCTTCTGTCTCACTCAAATCAATATATGGTTCTTGGTAAGTTTTTTCAGATTGAGGTATCTCGTCAGAAAAAACAGGTTCCATTTTGCTAGATTCTTCTACGCCAACATTTTCTGTTTCGCCCAAACTATGCGCATTTGCGTTATCCAATGTTGAATCCAAACTAGCAACCTGTACTGAAGCATCCTTTGCAGGATTATCATCTTTAACACTCTCTTTAATATTTGATAAATACTCAGGTTCTTTACGAGCCACTGATTCATCTATTCTCGATTGCATCAACACATCTTCTGGTGCATCCGCAAAAGCTCTTTGCACTTTTTTGCTCGCTTTATGTTCCTGCCATTTGTTATAAACAATAACACCAATGATAATAACGATACCAAGAACAATCAGAATGATCTGGAAATCTGTCATGCTACTTGAACCTCACTAGAAAATTCGGTTGCTTTTTCAATATCAACAGAGACAATACGCGATACCCCTTGTTCCTGCATGGTAACACCAATCAATTGTTGCGCCATCTCCATTGCAATTTTATTATGAGAAATAAATAAAAACTGTGTTTTTGCAGACATGCGTTTGACCATATTGCAAAAACGTTCTGTATTCGCATCGTCCAAAGGAGCATCCACCTCATCAAGTAAACAAAATGGAGCTGGATTCAACTGAAACAAAGAAAATACCAAAGCAATCGCAGCTAAAGCTTTTTCACCACCAGATAATAAATGAATAGACACATTTTTTTTACCTGGCGGTTGAACCATAATTTGTACACCTGCATCTAAAATTTCATCACCAGTCATAATCAAACTGGATACGCCTCCTCCAAAAAGCATTGGAAAAAGTTCTGACAAATGCTTATTGACCTCATCAAAAGTATCTTGGAGTAAAACACGTGTTTCACGATCAATTTTTCTGATCGCATCTTCTAAAGTATCAATTGCCAAAGTTAAATCTTGATGCTGTTCTTCCAAAGCATTTCGTCTTTGTTTTGCCTCAGATAGCTCACCTGCCGCTGCCAAATTAACCGCACCTAGACTCATAATCGCTTTGGCTAATCGACTGACCTCCTCTTGTAAAAAGGAAGGTTTCATTCCGATATGCAGTAACTCTTTTAAAGCAACAATATCAGCACTCACTTCTTCCAGTTTTTTTGTAAACTGTTCAACATTAATTCTTGCTGCTTGTTCTTTTAACTGAATATGAACAATACGATCTCTTTGCGGCTGAAGATGTTTTTCAGCACTCATTCTTTGTTCTTGCGCCTCCCGAAGTTTTTTATCTACATCATCCAGATTTTGTCTTAACGTAACTAAAGCTTTTTCTTGATCCATGCGTTGGCTGAGTAAAACCTGAAGATTTTCTTGCGCAATTTTGTCATCTAATTCTTCCAGAGAAAGTTGCCCCTGCTTCATATCGATAGACATACGATTCGCTTGCTCTTTTGCTGTTTCAATATGTCTTGTTAATTCACCAATCCGATTTTTTAAAGTTTTCTCAGAAAATTGTGCTTCCTGAAGTGCTCTTTCACTTTCACGAATGCGAAGTCGAAATGTATTTAAGGCTTCTTCTTTCTCTAACAAAATATCACGTGCACCTTCTTCTTGAGCTTGTATATCTGCAAGTGACATATCCAGTTCTTCTAATCGAACCTCTTCAACTTCCAACACCTGTTTTTGCTCATTTTCCTGTAGAGAAATTTCTTCTAACGTCATTTCAATCTGATTTTGACGCAGAACAAAACGATCCCGTAATTCCGTTTGTCTAACCAGTTGTAACTGAATCGTATGTAAATCTCTTGTCAACGCTGTTGCACGTTGATGTGCTTCTTGAATATTTCGATTTGACTGAGCAATTTGCGAATCCCACTGAGCCAATTGAATTCGTTCGTCTTGTAAATGTTTTTGCTTTTCTTCAAGAGAAATCGTCAGTTTTTCAATTTCTTGTTGCCGAGTAAAGATCCCTTCTTTCTCTGATTCTGGCGCATAAAAATGAATACTTTGACGATCAATTAAATGACCTTGTCGAAGTACAAAACAAGCTCCTTTAGGCAGATATTGTCGATTGGAAAGCGCATCTTTCATATCTTCAGCAATAAAAATATGACGTAACCATTCAGACAATACCGACTTTAATCGAGAATCTTTGAATTGAAGTAATGTATCAAAAGCTATCAAATTTTCTGCTTCGTTTTTCTCACTACCCAAAGATACAGCATTACTTAACTGTGTTGCCGTAAAAAAGCTGATTTTGCTAGCAGGCGGATCTTTTATAAATGATTCTGCCCATTCTAAACGTGACATTTCTCGTGCAAATAATCTGTCACTCAAAACAGATTCCAAAGCCGTTTCCCAACCACTTTCTATTTGCAGTTGATGCCAAATCGGTGATAAATCAGAAAGCTCATACTTCTTTAGCCAATTTTCAGTTTCTTCATGTGCTTGGGAACGCTCCTGAATTTGTATCAAAGCAGAAAGACGTGCATCAATCTGTGCTAATTCTGTTGCCAACTGCTCAATTTTGTCCTGACAAATCTTACGATTTTCTTCCAATTCAGGATGATTATTTTGTAATAATGTCAATTGATCATGTTGTGTTTGAAGCAGCTCTTCTTTTTCTCTTTGTTCTTCCTGTAAAGCATGAAACACCTGATCATCAGGCACATCCATGCCATTTTTTTCCTGTATCAATTTTTCACGACGAACAGAAAAATCAGCTAAAACTTTCGTAATGTTTTTATGATGAACTGAAGAAAGTGCTATTTGTTGCTTTATTTGGGAAACCTGATCATGTAATTCATGACACTTGGATTGTGCTTGTCGCCAAGCATCTTCCATTTCTGGCAAAGTATCCATCAATTGTTCGACAACCTGATAAGCACTTTCACAAGTTGAAACAATTTCAATTAATTGCTCAGTCGCTTCTTTATGCTCTTTGATATATGTTTGTTCTTGATTTTGCCATTTTTCATGCTGTTTAAGATAGGAATTGATTTGTGTCTGTATTCGCTGGCGAGAATCAATAACATAGCGGATTTCCGCTTCTACACTGCCTATATTGGCATTCGTCTGATAAAGTTTTCCTTGAGCTGTATGCAGTTCATCACTCGCCTGATTAAACTCTTGTCGTAGAGACTCCAACATAGCATCACGTTTAATCAACTCTGCATTCATTTCCTCCAAAACAGTTTTAGCTTTTTCTATATCAATAACTAAACGAGCATGTTCTTGTTCTGCATTCTGTTTTTCAAGCAACCAAAGCAATTTTTGTTTTTCATCCTGCTCTTTTTGTAAAGCATAATATTTTTCAGCAACAATTGCCTGTTCTTCCAGTTTTTCCAAACTTGAATGAATCTCTTGCAAAATATCTGCAACGCGAGTGAGATTTTCCCGTGTATCTTGAAGCCGATTTTCTGTCTCTCTTCTACGTTCACGATACTTGGAAACACCTGCTGCTTCCTCCAGAAAAACACGCAACTCATCTGGACGAGCCTCAATGATACGAGCAATCATACCTTGCCCGATAATAGCGTAAGCTCGTGGTCCCAAGCCCGTTCCCATAAAAATATCTTGAATATCCCGTCGACGAACATTCATATTATTGATATGGTATGAAGAATTTCCTTCGCGCGTTAAAACCCGACGGACTGCTAACTCATCATATCGTCCCCATTGCCCAACAACACGGTCTTCTTCATTATCAAAAGCCAACTCAACTGAAGCTCTACCAGAAGGCTTTCTCTCTGTCGTTCCATTAAAAATCACATCACGCATGGACTCACCACGCAATTCTGATGCACGAGACTCACCTAATACCCAGCGAACGGCATCAATAATATTGGATTTTCCACATCCATTCGGTCCAACAACACCAACCAGTTGTCCTTTGATTTGGATATTTGTCGGATCAACAAATGATTTAAATCCTGATAATTTTATGGAAGTAAGACGCACAATTTCGGAAACAATAGATAAACAGCAAAGTATGTATCATACCACTCCCCTGAAGCGACTTTTATAAAAAAGCGCAAGCACAAAGGAAGTCAAATTAGAAAATTGAAAAAATTGTATCGAATTATTTCGTATCTGCCTCTTTTTTTATCAAAATAGTATCATCTGCACTCTAAAACTTTTTGTATATATTGTATAATCGCCGCGTTACCTTATGAGGCAATAGGGATTAACATATAGGGGAATAAATAATGCATAAATTAAAGTACGGGTTTATCTTTCTTTTAGTAATGTTCATACTAGGAAACATGTCCGTACAGGCAGCCCCTGTAAAAAATTCTAATAATAAAAAGGTAGCTACTGTTGCTAAACAACAAATCAATCGAAAAACATCTGCAAATCACCGTGTACATGCAACTCGTACTGCTTCTGGAAAAGTTGTAGTCGATCGCCGAATCCCTGCAACACGACGCTATACAGCGAATAACAAAAGACGTATAGCTAATTATCGTAGAAGTTCAGCAAGACTTGCACCTGTTTCTTTCTCTAAATATTCACGTTACCCCCGCAGAGCTCGTTTTTCTGTCGCTAGACAAGCGGGACTTGATAAAGTATTCGATCCACTTTCCCTTACTTCCAGTGCCGTTTATATTTTAGATCAATCATCTTTGGATGTACTTTTTCAAAAAAATGCTCACATTCCATTGCCCATGGCTTCTGTCACAAAATTAATGACCGCTTTTGTTGTTGCAGAATCCATGCAAGATATGAATGAAATAATTGAAATAACCAAAGAAGATGTTCGCCGCACACAAAGCTCAACACTACGTTCTCGTCTTAAAGTAGGAACAAAAACAACAAGAGGTAATTTACTTCATCTTGCTTTAATGAGCTCTGAAAATCGAGCTGCAGCCGCATTGGGTAGGAATTACCCAGGAGGTTATTCTGCCTTTGTTGCTGCAATGAACATTAAAGCACAGGTATTAGGTATGTCACATACACGTTATGTCGACACAACAGGTTTATCTAAAGAAAACGTGGCAAGCGCTCAAGATCTTGCCAAACTGGTAATGGCAGCCGCTCAATATCCTATTTTGAAACAGTACTCCACCGATACAGGATATGTTATCAATGACGGGTTTCGTCATGTTCGTTATGCAAACTCTAATAGTTTGATTCATAACCCACACATTGATATTGAGTTACAAAAGACAGGGTTTATTAAAGCGGCAGGCAATTGCGTTGTTATGCAAGTCATGATTGAAAACCGCCCGGTTGTCATGGTTTTTCTTGATGCTCCAGGAAAACGATATAGAGCGCAAGATGTATTAAAAATCAGAGACTGGTTAAAAGAAACAAAACTTGCAAAAGATGATCCCCAAGTTTAGTTCTTAAGCCCTATAAAAGATAATGTAATTTTTTACAAGACTGCATCAAAAAAAGCAGCTCTTGTATGAGGAGCACTCATATTCATCATATGCATATGATGTTGCATACTTAGCACAGATTGCGAATACAATCTAAATTGACTTCGTACAGTTGAAATTTCAATTACCACACCAGAAAAATCCAACGACTCACAACTTTTCAAAGTTTCAATAGCTTTAGGATCACTATTTCGTTTTTCTGAAACATTCCATGATGGAGCAAAGTAAGCAATCAAAGCTGCTTGCGCCATACAAATCTTTTGATACTCACTTAAAGGATTATCTTTAGTTGAAATAAAACGG
>JAZUNA010000062.1:0-4639 GCA_045603905.1 Oxalobacter sp.
CCGCTTCACGCAGGCGATCCTGACCACGTGGTGCAGGACGGATTTCTCCTGCTAACCCAACCTCCCCAAAAACGACTAATCCTCTTGGAAGTGGTCTATTACGAAGTGACGAATAAATCGCTAAAAGAACAGCCAAGTCTGCAGCCGGCTCTGAAATTCTGACACCACCAACTGCATTGATAAAAACATCCTGATCATATGCCGCAATACCTGCATGACGATGCAAAACGGCTAAAAGCATCGCTAATCGATTGTGCTCCAATCCAACAGAAAGACGACGTGCATTCGGTAATGGAGAAGAATCGACTAATGCCTGGATTTCAACCAACATGGGTCGCATGCCCTCTTGTGTGACCATGACACAAGAGCCTGCAATCTGTTTTTCATGATGAGATAAAAATAATGCAGAAGGATTGGATACCCCTTTCAAACCCGTTTCTGTCATCGCAAAAACACCAACTTCATTGACAGCTCCAAATCGGTTTTTAAATGCTCTGACCATCCTAAAACTGGAATGGGTATCTCCTTCAAAGTAAAGCACTGTATCAACAATATGTTCCAGTACTCGAGGACCAGCTAAAGCCCCCTCTTTTGTGACATGACCAACCAGAATAACGGTTGTTCCGCTTTGTTTGGCCATTCGAGTTAACTGAGCTGCCGTTTCACGAACCTGTGCAACAGAACCTGGAGCAGAAGTTAATGCTTCAGAATACAGTGTTTGAATAGAATCAATAACCGCTATATCCGGTTTTTGTTCTGCAATCGTACCAAGAATTTTTTCAAGTTGAATTTCGGTTTGTAATTGCAATTCTCTTGTTTGTAAGGAAAGACGATTTGCTCTCAACGCAATTTGAGCAGCAGATTCCTCACCACTGATATAAAGCACTTTATGCAGCTTTGCCAAATTGGATAAAGCTTGCAAAAGCAAAGTGGATTTTCCGATACCGGGATCGCCACCAATCAAAACCACCCCGCCCGGTACTAAACCACCGCCTAATACACGATCAAACTCATTAATACCGGTAATGATACGAGGCACATCAGCAGGTTTGATTTCTGCCAGATTTTGAACAGGAGCTGTTTCTGTTAAACCTTTGTATTGATTAGAAAACCGATTGGTACTTTTTTCAACGACAGTCTCAACTAAAGTATTCCACTCTCCACAAGATGAACACTGTCCTGTCCACTTGTTACTGATCCCACCGCAACTCTGACAGGTAAATTGAGTCTTGGCTTTTGCCATTAGCGCTCCACAACATGTGGTCTTAACGACAACGCACACATCAATTCATAACCAACCGTACCAGCTGCTTCAGCAACTTCATCAATAGGTAATCCTTCACCCCAAAGCACAATGGAGCTTCCATAATGTGCATCAGGAATCGGTGTTAAATCAACTGTTATCATATCCATCGAAACCCGACCTACCAAACGGGTTTTAATACCATCAACTAATATAGGTGTTCCTTCTGGTGCACAACGAGGATAACCATCGGCATAACCACAAGCGACAACACCAATTCGCATTGGATGTGGAGCTACAAAATTGCTGCCATAACCAATTGCTTCGCCTTTATCAATATTGGATATCTGAATGATTTCACTGGTTAAGGTCATGGCTGGTTTTAGACCAAACTCTTCAGCTGTTTTACCACCAGGCGTACCACCATACAACATAATGCCAGGACGAACGTAATTAGAAAAAACTTCTGGATGCAACATGATAGTTGCCGAATTGGAAAGGTTTCTTAATTCATCGATTCCCTGTGCACCTTCATTAAAACGACGTATTTGTTCGCTAACATCCAGTTTTTGATGTCCTTTTATTTCAGCGTTGGCCATATGCGTCATCAGAAAAATGGATCTGACCGAATTTAATGCTTTCAAACGCTCATAAGCCTGACGATAATCTTTTGGCATAAAACCAAGACGATTCATGCCGGTATTCATTTTCAGATGCACTTTCAGGCGAGGTGCACCAATTTTGCTTTCCAGCATGGCAATCTGTTCTTCTGAGTGAACAGCAAAATCCAGATCATAGTGCGCAATTATAGGAAGCTCGTTTTCACTAAAAAAACCTTCCAATAACAAAATAGGTTTTTTATATCCCAGTTCTCGTAAATGAACTGCCGCTTCAATCTCTGTTAAAGCATATCCATCGGCATCCACAAACGCTCTAGCACAGCGCTCTAATCCATGTCCATAACCATTGGCTTTGACAACCGCCCAAATCTTCGAACGTGGGGCATGTGTTCTAGCAACGGAAAAATTATGCTGCATTGCAGCAATATCGATATATGCGGTAAGTGGTCTGGCCATGGCAAAAAATTCTATTGGAAAAGGATAGATTATTGATAGGTTAAATAATCATTTTACTCTAGCATTTCATAAATCTATGTCTTTTCTTCACAAAAAATTTCTTTCTTCTTCCTTTTTCGTGTTATAAAATCAGCTGCTTTTTTATTACATCACCAAAAATCATGAATCGCGGTTTTTATGCCATTATGATAGCGGAGTTTTTTTCTTCGCTTGCTGATAATGCTTTGCTTCTTGTTGCTATTTCATTCTTAGCGCAAATGCATGCGCCGGAATGGATGACGCCAATGCTCAGGCAGGTTTTCGTCTTTTCATATGTCATGCTGGCAGCTTTTGTCGGTGCTTTTGCCGATTCTTTCCCTAAAGGCCGTGTCATGTTCATGACGAACACACTGAAAGTTTTTGGTTGTTCGTTATTTTTCGTCGGTGTACACCCTCTTTTAGCTTATCCTATCGTTGGATTCGGAGCAGCAGCCTACTCTCCTGCCAAATACGGCATTTTGACTGAACTTTTACCACCGGAAAAATTGGTCAAAGCAAATGGATGGATTGAAGGTTTAACAGTTGGCTCCATCATTTTGGGAACGGTTATTGGTGGTGCCATTATCAATGCAAAAATATCCGCTTGGCTTTTGGCAAATGTCTTCCCATTTGCAGGTGATCCAGCTACAGCTTCTTTATGTGTTGTGATGGTCATTTACGGTCTGGCAGCGCTATTTAACTTACGTATTCCTGATACGGGTGCCAGATACGAAAAACAACCTAAAAACCCAATTTTATTGTTCAGAAATTTTTATCGCAGCTTTACCACTCTTTGGAAAGACAAACTCGGACAAATCTCTCTTGCCGTTACCACACTCTTTTGGGGTGCCGGTGCAACATTACAATTTATCGTTTTGAAATGGGCACAGGATTCCATTGGATTGACACTTGATAAAGCGGCTATCTTACAAGGTATTTTTGCCATTGGTGTTACCCTTGGCGCAGTTGGAGCTGCTCGTTTTGTTCCTCTGAAAAAATCCTTAAACGTGATCTGGTTAGGTCTTATCATGGGTATCGTTGTCATGGGAATGACCTTCGTTAACTCGATCTGGCTTGCCTATCCATTACTGATTTTAATTGGCGTTTTAGCAGGATTCTTCGTTGTACCAATGAATGCGCTCTTGCAGCATCGTGGTCATGTTTTACTTTCAGCAGGTCACTCCATTGCCGTACAAAACTTCAATGAAAATCTCTCGATTTTATCGATGTTGATGCTCTACGGCTTTATGATCATGATGAACTTGAATATCCACCTCATTATTGTGATTTTTGGTAGCTTCGTTGCAATTGTCATGTACCTGATCATTCGTTGGCACGCAAGAAACCAAAGCATTGAAGATTCTCTACACTTAATTGGAGAAGAAAAAAGGCATTAATCACGATATAAAAATCAAAATGGGAAAAGATACATGCCCACTTTATTCCCCACAGACAAATCCTCTTTTCCCATTTTCAATCGCTTTTCCTGGCCAACACTCATTCTCGTTGTAGTCGTTCACGCTGTTCTTTTTATTTTTATATTGACTGGCACTTCCTCCTTTTCACCAACCATTACGCCTCCCATAGTAGGTGTATTGATTTCCGCCCCATCCATAGCAGGAGGTAATGCCCAATCCAAGTCAAATCACAACCAACAAAAAGTAACCCGGACAGGTCAGAACATAAACAAAAAAACAAATAACCCTGTTAGACCCATAAAAGAGTCTCATGAATCCTCTTTCAATAAATCGATAAGTAACACCGATAATCGCGACAAAACAGCTCCAAATCCCAACGACATCTCATCTTCATCTGACGCTTTGGGATCTGGAAACGAACAGATGTCTGGTCAAGGCTCCATTTTCTCGCCACGTGTTGATGCAAACCATGCCAATAATCCTAAACCGCCCTATCCCTTAACATCACGTCGTATGGGCGAAGAAGGAACGGTAATCCTTGCTGTTCATGTTTTAGCTTCAGGCAAGGTAGATAAAATCCTTCTTAAAAAATCAAGTGGCTATCCCCGCTTGGATAAAGCTGCCATGACAGGTGTCCAGAAATGGCGTTATATCCCCGCCAAAAAAGGAAACACACCTATTGATTACTGGCACACACAAGCCATTCGTTTTTCATTAAACGACTAATTCAAGTTAAAAATAAAACTATTAAATAAAAAAATAATAAATAATCATTACAGTGTTTTTAAATTTTTATATTTAAAAATGCAGTTGGTGTTATAACATTTTTATAAAAAAATCATAGATAAAAATATGAATTTTCCAAAATAGATATAAAATTGAAA
>JAZUNA010000063.1:0-27781 GCA_045603905.1 Oxalobacter sp.
ATGGTGCCCTTGGTTTTCTCGAAAAACCGATTGCGCTTCAAAAACTTTTAAAAGCTGTGGAAGATGCATTAAACAACATGGCTGAAAAAAACCGGGCCATTAAGAACTCTTTATCAGAAAATGCTCCTG
Organism: Oxalobacter sp.; assembly: GCA_045603905.1. Lineage (GTDB taxonomy): Bacteria > Pseudomonadota > Gammaproteobacteria > Burkholderiales > Burkholderiaceae_D > Oxalobacter. Next base: position 130 of record JAZUNA010000063.1, read on the forward strand.
CCACACCAGCAGAAAATAATCTACAAAAACCAGTTAATACCATATCAACAGGAAATACACATCCAGCCAGCCGAACACCAATTTCATCCAATCCTTACTCTCTTTTAAACTTTAACCTTCCTTTAAGAGAAGCTAGAGATATGTTTGAAAGAATTTATCTAGAACATCACCTTATAGTAGAAGGTGGAAGTATGACTAGGGTCGCAGAAAAAGCTGGATTAGAACGAACACATCTTTATCGAAAACTAAAACAACTCAATATTGAGCCCCAGAAACTATTAAAAAAATAAGAAAGGAATTCTGATGCGATATGTAAACCTTGGAGCAACAGGTCTTCGGGTCTCTCCTATATGTTTAGGTATGATGACTTATGGTTCTCCTAAATGGAGACCTTGGGTATTAGATGAAGACGCTTCTCGTCCATTCATTCGCCGTGCAGTAGAAGCGGGCATCAATTTTTTTGATACCGCTAATATGTACTCTAACGGGGTATCTGAAGAGCTAACTGGAAAACTGCTAAAAGAATACACAAAACGGGAAGAAGTCGTAATCGCAACAAAAGTTTTCTTTCATGTTTCCGATACCGACATGAGTTACGATGCTGCGTCAGCAAAACGCTCCAGCACACCGCCAAATACAAGCGGTCTTTCTCGAAAACATATTTTTGATGCAGTTGATGCATCTTTAAAACGATTAGGAACAGATTATATTGATTTATACCAGATTCATCGCTGGGACTACAATACACCAATTGAAGAAACCATGGAAGCACTTCATGATGTAGTGAAATCTGGAAAAGTACGTTACATCGGTGCATCCAGTATGTGGGCATGGCAATTCGCAAAAGCACAACAAATTGCAAAAGAAAATAATTGGACACCTTTTGTATCCATGCAAAACCACTATAACTTAATGTATCGCGAAGAAGAACGTGAAATGATCCCTCTTTGCAAAGATCAAGGAGTTGCCTTAATTCCTTGGAGTCCACTAGCACGTGGTTTTTTAGCAGGAAACAGAAAACCCGAAGACAAAGACGAAAAAAATGATGCAGCAACTGTTCGCGCAAAAACAGATGAAATGGCATTACGTTATTTTTACAATGATGCTGCTTTCAAAATCGTTAACACATTGACTCAAGTTGCAAAAGCAAAAGGACTATCCAATGCTCAAGTTGCATATGCATGGCTTCTGCATAAAGGTGTAACGGCCCCAATTGTAGGTGCATCAAAAATGCATCAATTAGAAGAAGCAATTGTTGCTGCTTCAGTTTCTTTAACGGAAGATGAAATTAAAGAACTTGAAAAACCATATGTTCCAGGTCCTGTTTTGGGGCATGTTTAAATAAAAACATTTATTAGTCGATTATAAAAAAACAAAAAATCCTTAAACAGCATTAGTAGACACACGTCTTTTTTAACGACGTATCTATCTTCTCTAGAACTGATTCACAAGATCATGCCTGAGTTTTGCAGGTTTAAGGTTTATTTTTTTATTAAAAGGGCAACACAATGAAAAAATCTTTAATTGCTTTAGCTGTACTTAGCATTTGTACAGGTTTAGTGCATGCAGAAACTAATGTAAATGTTTATGGGGTTCTTGATACTGGTTATGTCAAAGAAACCGGCAAAGATCTCAAAATGGGAAAATTTAGGGATAGCCGCATCGGTTTTAAAGGCTCAGAAGATTTAGGTAGTGGTTTAAAAGCTATCTTCCAATTAGAAAAACGCTTCTTTGTTCATGACGGCACTCTTGATAGTACTGCGGGAAAAGCCTGGGAAGGCGCTTCAAATGTTGGTTTTTCGAATAATAGCTGGGGTAGAGTTCGTTTTGGTCACGTTGACGAACTGATTACTGAAAATATTGAACTTTTTGATCCGTTCCGTTTAGATGGAATTGGTGGCATTATTGGAAGCACGCAACGGATAACTCGCATCGATAATACCGCTCGATATGATAGCCCAAGATGGAATGGGCTGAATTTTGGCTTAAGCTACTCTTTAGGAAAAGATAACAAAGATGTAACCCGTTATGATGGTAAAAAATATACTAACGACGGCTACAACATTGGCATTACATATGATAATGGTCCATGGAGAGCAACTGCAAACTGGGGTCGAGTAGCAGATTCTGCTGATTCTTCTTCCTGGAATGCTGGTATTTCCTATAAATTCGGCGATGTTCGTGTCATGGGATCTTATATCAAAACTAAGGACAAAGGTTTCAAAGCAGGTGGATACAGCGCTTACGATGATGACAGAAGATTCTCTAACTTCAAATTGGGATATCCTGTATCCAGTGAACAAGACTCTTGGTTACTGGGTTTAGAATGGGAAACTGGAGCAGGTAAGTTAGACACCTCCATTCAGCGTCTATCATTGGATGACGTAAAACGACTAAACAATGGAGCACGAGTCGCAAATACTGATGGAGACATCATGAAGTATTCCATCGGTTATACCTATTTCTTGTCCAAACGAACTTCTTTCTATGGACAAGTTGCCTACACCGATTGGGATACAGAAGAAATTAACAAGTTTTATGGCGGTACCGGACGTGAAAGCACGACTGCTGTCTTAGTAGGTATGACTCACAAGTTCTAATGACTAATTCGATTATGTAATTAATTAGATTGTTATAAAAAACGTGTATGTCATTGAAGTGCACAATTCTTTTTCATACACGTTTTTGTTTCTTAAGCTTTAGCTTTTGATTTCGATGTTTTCTTAACTTTTTCTTTAGCCACGCCTTTATCTGTAGCTACCTTTTTTGTTGCTGCTTTTTTAGTACCTGTAGATTTCGTCGCTTTTGTTGTTTTCGTTGTTTTTGTTGTTGCGGCTTCTTTTTTTTCCTCAAAACGGAACTCAATCTTGCCTCCTTTTCCTAATGCAAGATAAGCTTTAAAAGGTCGACGAGTCCGTTGAGAAACGAATCCTGGTAGTAAATCAGTCACACCCTCTTTTAATAATTTTTGAATCTGCTCAGGAACAATTTCCTGTTGCAAAACAATTCTTCCACTACGAAAATCACATGTTTTAGGATTCGATACTGATTTCTCACAAACATACGATAACGGCAACTCATAAACTTGACTTTGACACTTCGGACATGACCCTAATGAAACTTGATTACTAAAATCAATTTCTTGATTTTCTTCTTCAGCTTTAGGTTGCCCGAAATCAAACTCCAATTTGTAATGCCCATCATCAGAAACAATTTTTAAAATGGCATTAAAAGGACGTCCTAATTTTGATCTAAATCCTTGCAAAGGTCCAATTTGCCCTTCTTGAAGCAATTCTTCCACTTCCTCTACAGAAAATTGGCGACTACCAGGTGTTTTGCTAATAGAAAACTCACAATCAACACAAGCAAATCGACGATAATTTTCTTTTACAACACCACCACATTCGGGACACGGTGTATTTAAAGTTGCATAATCACCAGGAATCGTTTCTTCGTCATATTCTTTTGCTCGTTTTACAATCGCCTGAGTCATTTCTGCAATTTCTTGCATGAAATCTTCCCGGCTAATCTCTCCTTTTTCCATGAGTGATAATTTATATTCCCACTCACCCGTTAATTCTGGTTTTGTTAATTCTTTAATACCCAATCCATGCAACAAGGTCATGAGTTGAAAAGCTTTAGGTGTCGGAATTAATTCTCGTCCCTCACGCAAGAGATATTTTTCTGCTAATAATCCTTCAATAATTGCAGCCCGCGTAGCCGGAGTGCCAAGCCCCTTTCCTATCATAGCTTCACGTAACTCATCGTCTAACAATTTACCGGCACCTTCCATAGCAGAAAGTAATGTTGCCTCGGTATATCGAGCAGGAGGTCTTGTTGAAAGAGCCTCTTCGAAAACTGATATTGTTTTAACCTCTTCATTTGGAGAAACAGGAACCAGAATTTTGCTTTTCTCCTCATCATTTTCAAAAGTGACATCTTTCCCATAAACAGCATGCCATCCAGGATTCGTCATTACTCTTCCCTCACTTCGGAACTGATGTCCTGCAACCTCTGTAAAACGTGTGGTTACAAGAAATTCTGCAGCAGGGAAGAAAACAGCCAAAAATCGTCTCGTTACTAAATCGTACAAACGAAATTCCGCTTCTGATAAATTTTTAGGTATTTGAGTTGTTGGAATAATTGCAAAGTGATCTGATATTTTTCGATTATCAAAAACCCTCTTATTCGGGCGAACCCATTTGTTTTTTATAATTTGAGAAGCATAAGGTTTAAATTGTTGATTTTCAGATAACTCTTCTAAAATCTGATTTGCCATTGGCATGTAGTCTTCTGGCAAATGTCTGGAATCAGTTCTTGGATAAGTTAAAACTTTATGTCTCTCATAAAGTGCTTGTGCAAGTGCCAATGTATTTTTTGCTGAAAAACCAAAACGAGCATTCGCTTCTCTTTGCAAGCTAGTTAAATCAAATAATGCTGGTGATATGGAAGTTGTTGGACGTGATTCTTCTGTTACCTTTCCTGTTTTACCTTGACAAGCAACAACAATCGCATCAGCGTCCTCTTTACTCCATAAACGTTCCGCTCTTAACTCGGCGTCATCTTCGCTTTTTTTAAAGTTAGGCGAAAACCATCTACCTTTATATGTTCCTTTTTCACATGCAAATTCTGCGTACACTTCCCAGTAGTTTCGTGATACAAAATTTTTAATTTTTTCTTCTCTAGAAGTTACGATAGACAGCGTTGGTGTTTGTACTCTTCCTACTGTTGTAAGAAAGAAACCACCTTCCTGCGAATTAAACGCTGTCATAGCTCTCGTTCCGTTAATACCAATTAACCAATCTGCTTCGGAACGACTACGTGCCGCATTAGCCAATGGCTGCATATCCGTGTCACTACGCAGATTTTTAAAGCCTTCTCGAATAGCAGTCGGAGTCATAGATTGCAACCATAACCGTTGAATTGGTTGCTTTGCTTTGGTGTACTGTGTAATTAAACGAAAAATCAACTCTCCCTCACGACCTGCATCGCAAGCATTAATAATGCCTGTAATATCTTTTCGTTTAATCAATCGATTCAAAAGTTTTAAACGTGGTTCAGTACGTGTAATAGGATGTAAATCAAACTTCGGTGGAATAACCGGTAAATTAGAAAAACTCCACTTTCCTCTTTTAACTTCATACTCTTCTGGAGCAGCAATTTCCACCAAATGACCAACAGCAGAAGTCAGCACATAGTCATCTGACTCAAAATAGTCATTATGTTTAGTAAAGCCTCCAAGACTTTTTGCAATATCATTTGCAACTGAAGGTTTTTCTGCAATAACAAGCGTTTTACCCATAAGTCATTCTTTATGGTTCTAAAATCTTTTTATATTTAATCGTACCTGTTTTTTATCTACTTGGATAATTAAAATTTTATATCGTTAAAAAATCTTTTCAGATTTACGAAATGTCGTATTGAAACACAGTCTTTACTTTTTTGGAAATGTATTTTGATATTAAAAAAAAACTAAATATCATTTTTTTTCATAAGTGCAATTGCTAACCTGTGTCTTAGCAGGATAAAAATAGCTGTGTTACACTTTTTTATTTACTAACTTACTAAACTTTTATTGGTTTTATTGCTAACCATAAAACTATATATATTTAGCCTAGTCATTTCATATTAATATGGCTCTTTTACCTATCATTCGTTATCCAGATCCTCGTCTAAAACAAATTTCAAAACCTGTCACTGTATTTGATGATCGTTTAAAAACGCTCATTAATGATATGGCTGAAACCATGTACGATGCGCCAGGAATTGGATTAGCCGCGCCTCAAGTCAATGTACATGAACAAATTGTTATCATCGATGTTTCTGAAAATCGAAATTCTCTTCAGGTTTTTATTAACCCGGAAATTATTACAGCAAGCAAAGAAAAAGTTCCATTTGATGAAGGATGTCTTTCTGTTCCCGGTATTTACGAAAAAGTTGAAAGACCCGCTTCAGTAAAGGTTCGTGCTCAAGATATTCATGGCAATTTTTTTGAAATTGAAGCTAAAGAAATGCTAGCAGTCTGTATTCAACACGAAATAGATCATTTAAATGGTTTTTTATTTGTTGATTATCTGTCTCAATTGAAACGTAATCGCATCAAAACCAAGATGCTAAAAGAACAACGTGAACAAACAAAAAACTCAGGAAAAAAACGATGAAAGTAGTTTTTGCTGGCACACCTGAATTTGCAGCAACCGCTTTAAGTTCACTTTTAAAAGCAGGTTTTCAAATTCCTCTTGTCCTCACGCAACCAGATCGTCCTGCAGGACGTGGTATGCAATTACAGGCATCCGCAGTTAAGCAATTAGCACAAGCACACCATATTCCTGTTTTGCAGCCAACATCACTTCGCTTGAATAATGCACAAGATAAAGCAGTACAAGAAGTCTATGCCGAATTAGAAAAAATCCAACCTGATGTCATGGTTGTTGTGGCCTACGGAATTATCTTACCACCTGAAGTTTTACAACTTCCGCGTTTAGGATGCATCAATATTCATGCATCTCTCTTACCTAGATGGAGAGGAGCAGCTCCTATCCATAGAGCAATAGAAGCTGGCGATAAAGAAACAGGAATTACTATTATGCAAATGGATAAAGGACTCGACACCGGTCCCATCCTAATGCAAGAATCACTTCCAATTGCATCTAATGACACCACATCTACCTTACATGACAAATTAGCTGATTTAGGCGGCAAACTAATTTGTAAAGCACTAGCTGCATTACAACAAAATCAAATCAAAATGATCCCTCAGGATGAAAATCTAGCAAATTATGCTTCAAAAATCATGAAGAATGAGGCCTCAATAGATTTTTCTCTTCCTGCTAACGTTATTGCAAATAAAATCCGTGCTTTCAATCCCTTCCCCGGAGCTCAGACAACTTTCAATGGAACAACTCTTAAGATTTGGCAAGCAGAAGAGACTCCTATTGCATCAGTATCGACTCCTGGCGAAATTATTGAAATCAATGATGATGGCATTTTAGTTGCTTGTGGGAATAATGCTTTACGAATGACAGTTTTACAAAGACCCGGAGGAAAACGTTTACCTGCAAAAGAATTTATCAAAGGATTTGTATTAGAAAATGGACATTTTTCTTAACAGAATTATTTGATTAAACACCCATTTCCTTTAATAATCCTATTTCTATTTTTTGTATTAATTTAATGCCGTAACTTTACATTTTTATTGGTTTTATCTATGAAATTTGAACATCTTATTGAGATCAATAATCCGCAAGATTTTCGTATTACTCCATTAACTCACTCCCAGTTATGGCAAGGTTTGGTATTGCGCGCAGAAGAGCCAACGCTTTTTTTGCCACAATTAGATTCCTGTACAATCATTGAAAGAACTGATAATTCAATATCTCGGCGTCTCAATTTCGGAAAACTAATCGTCAATGATCTTGTTTATTTTACCGAACCAAATCAAATTCGATTTCATGTTCCTGAACAAAATGAGATTTTGGCTTCTACACTTGAAATAACAATTGAAGAACCGCAGTCTGGAAGACTTTTTGTTCGATTCACTTATGAAGACACTTCGGATGAAACAGGACCTGAAGCGTTTTATAACGACTTTAAACGTTCTGCTTATAAAGAAGCCGATATTGATACCATTAAATTAATTCGCAAAATGGCAGCAGAAGGACGTTTTTCCTAAAGAATATCCAACGGCATTTTACGTATTGGAGGAGGAAAAATTGTGTCTAAAACAGACAAGGTTTCTGAATCCAATACAATATCCCAAGCTTTTCTATTTTCTTCAATACGGGCAATATTTGACGATTTTGGAATAGGAATTACACCTTTACTTAATAACCATGCCAAAGCTATCTGAGCGGGAGTAAAAGATAAACTCTTTGCCAATTGTTGTAACTTTTTGTTTTTTAAAAGGTGGGTTTGATACAAAGGGGAATACGCCATAACAGGTATATTTTGCTTCTGATGCCATGGCAACAAATCCCATTCAATACCACGAGAAGCTAAACTGTATAAAACCTGATTGACAGCAATTTTTTTACTAATCGTTGAAATTTCTTGCATATCAGATAAATCAAAATTAGATACGCCACAAGCCCTTATTTTTCCATCGGACTCAAGCTTTTCAAAAGCTTCTAAAGTTTCTTCTAGCGGAAAATGACCTCGCCAATGTAACAGATATAAATCTAAATAATCCGTTTCTAATCGTCTTAGACTTTCTTCACAGGCAGTAATTGTTCCCTCTTTATTTGCACGTCCCGGTAAGACTTTACTTACCAAAAAAACTTGATCTCTTTTACCTGAAATAGCCTTTGCGACAATCTTTTCTGCTCTTCCATCAGCATACATTTCTGCTGTATCTATCAGTGTCATACCCAAATCAATGCCATATGACAAAGCTTCAATCTCTTGTTTTCTTGTCAAAGCAGATTCTCCCATCTGCCATGTTCCAAGTCCTAACGTAGGCATCAAAATACCATTAGGTAAACTTATTTGTCGCAAGTGCATATTCTTAAAGTTTGAATTTAATTTATATCTATTTTTTACAAAAGACCTAAATATTTTGCAAAGTTATCCGTAATGAAGATAACAGAATTTGATTTTTAAAGTATGTAAATAATAAATAACAATTTAACTTTCCTATCAAAAACTGTTTTCCTCTTCTTCCGGTAATGTGTTTTTAATGCCCCGAGAATGATTCGGGGCTTTTTGTTTTCTAAAGCTCATCTAAAATAAAAGCTGTTTATATCCTCAAAAATATGAACACAAAACATATAATCCCAAACACACAAAAATCACAATTTTTTTTAAGATAAGAGTGACATGACTTTCGTTACTCAAATAGGCTTTTTACTAAAAAAACACCAACGAATTATTTCCATTATTCAATGGTGCATGGTTTTCTTTTATTTTTTTCTATTATTAGCTCCAGCTATCTCTCCATTTTTGGGAATAGCTCCTTCCTTTAGCAAAAATCTTCATATTTTTTCTGTTTTTATTTTTTGGGGATTTGGATGGCCGCTTATCTTACTTTCCACCATGTTGTTTGGACGAATCTGGTGCGGCTTATTTTGTCCAGATGGAACACTAACCGAAACGATAAGTTGTTATGGTAAACAACAGTCTATCCCGCGCTGGATACGATGGGTTGGCTGGCCAAAACTGACATTTTTAATTTTTTCTTTCTCTGTATTTTTTTCTGACGCTATATATCAATATACAAGTACTTCTATTTTGCTCGGATTCTTTACTTTATTTGCTCTTTTAATAGGTTTTTTATATGGAAACAGAAGAAGAGTTTGGTGCATGTATTTATGCCCTTCAAATATCATTTTTTCTTTTTTAGCAAAACTCTCTTTCATATATTTTCAAGTAGATAAAGAAAAATGGAGTAGTTATAAAGGTCCCACAGAACGTATTAATTGCGCACCACTGATCAATATTAAACAAATGGAAAGCACATCATTTTGCCATGCTTGTGGACGTTGCAATAACTATCGAAATGCTGTTAAAACTGAAATTCGTGTTTTTGATCACGAAATTTTATCTACCCCATCCAAACAAACATCAACAATCCAATCACTTACTTTACTTTTCGGTTTGATAGGATTAGGAACTACCTTTTTTCTTTTATCTTTACCTTTTTTTAAAAACGTCATTCCTAATAATTTATTTTTTTATTTTGGTACAACTTTAATTGGCAGTTTTTTGATCGGAAGTTTTTTTTGGGGATCAATTTGGTTGTCATGGAAGATTTGCGGATCACGCAACATCTCATGGCAACAACTATCCTTAGGTTTGATTCCATTAGCAGGCGTTGGGCTTTTACTCGGATTCACACCAATTGCTTTTCAGCTTATACAAGCCGCCATCTGGATACAAAACGGGCTATATGCATTACAGCAATTGCTTGTATTAATAGCTTCTCTATTATCGATTTGGTTAGGTTGGAAGTTACTGCCTCAAGACAATGAATCAAAACACATTACAAGCATGATAGTTTATGGCATAGCGACTATTATGCTTGCAATGACTTGGTCGACAGGTTTTTGGATGCAAATCCAATCCCTATAATTCTTATCCGACTTCAGCAACAGGCATTATCTCTTTTACAGATTTAGAAACATCTGGGAGCTCATTAAATTCCAGTTTAATTTTCTCCTCATCTATATCGACAGTTACAATCCCTCCTGAAACAAGGCGACCAAATAACAATTCATCAGCTAAAGCTCGACGAATCAGATCTTGAATCAAGCGTAACATTGGTCTTGCGCCCATCAATGGATCAAAACCTTTCTTAGCCAAATATTTCCTTAAGTTATCTGTAAAAATAGCTTCTACTTTTTTCTCTTGCAATTGCTCTTCTAGTTGAATCAGGAACTTATCAACAACACGTAAAATGATGTCCTCATCAAGAGCCCTAAAACTAATAATGGCATCTAATCGATTGCGGAATTCAGGCGTAAACATTCGCTTAATATCAGCCATTTCATCACCTGGTTGCTTCTGATTCGTAAAACCAATACTAGTTTTTTGAAGGCTTTCAGCTCCTGCATTGGTCGTCATAATAATGATTGCATTACGAAAATCCGCTTTTCGTCCATTATTGTCTGTTAAGGTGCCATGATCCATTACTTGAAGTAACACACTAAAAATATCTGGATGCGCTTTTTCAATTTCATCCAAAAGAAGAACCGCATGTGGTTTCTTTGTAATGGCATCGGTCAAAAGACCACCTTGTTCATATCCAACATATCCTGGTGGAGCACCAATCAAGCGACTCACAGCATGACGCTCCATATATTCAGACATATCAAATCGAATAAGCTCAATCCCTAAAATGAAAGCAAGTTGTCTGGCAACTTCTGTTTTCCCTACACCCGTTGGTCCCGAGAAAAGAAATGCACCTATTGGTTTATCTGTTTTTCCTAACCCAGCACGCGCCATTTTGATACTAGCCGCCAAAGCATCAATTGCCGCATCTTGTCCAAAAACAACATTTTTCAAATCGCGATCTAAATTTTTCAATTTGCTTCGATCATCCTGATTAACGGTTTGAGGAGGAATTCGCGCAATTTTAGAAATAATGTCTTCAATTTCCGCTTTACCAATCGTTTTTTTCTGCTTAGATTTAGGCAAAATACGCTGCGCTGCTCCGGCTTCGTCGATGACATCAATTGCCTTATCTGGAAGATGGCGATCATTAATAAAACGAGCGGAAAGCTCTGCTGCACTTGTTAATGCTGCAGCAGAATAACGAACATTATGATGATCTTCAAAACGAGATTTTAATCCTTGAAGAATCTTTACAGTCTGCTCAATAGTTGGCTCATTGATATCGATCTTTTGGAATCGCCTTGCTAAAGCATGATCTTTTTCGAAAACCCCACGAAACTCACTAAATGTTGTTGCACCTATACACTTCATTTGTCCATTAGACAAAGCAGGTTTGAGCAAATTCGAAGCATCAAGTGTACCTCCTGAAGCTGAACCCGCGCCAATAATAGTATGAATTTCATCAATAAAAAGAATTGTATTGGGATTTTCTTCCAATTGTTTTAATACCGCTTTTAAACGTTGCTCAAAATCACCTCTATATTTTGTCCCCGCCAGCAATGAACCCATATCCAGTTCATAAACAACCGCTTCCTGCAAAATTTCAGGAACATTTCCTTTAGTAATTCTCCATGCCAAACCTTCTGCTATTGCCGTTTTCCCGACTCCGGCTTCACCTACTAGCAAAGGATTATTTTTCCTTCTTCTACATAAAACCTGAATAACGCGATCAACTTCTTCTTCACGACCAATTAACGGATCAATTCGACCGGATAGCGCTTGACTATTTAAATTCCGAGTATATTGATCTAACGCAGTTTCTTGCTGAGGCTTTGCTATTGTTGCTTCTTCCGTATTTTCAGCATTCTCTGATACTTTTAAAGGTTCAGAAGTAGCCGACTTGCGCACGCCATGCGAAATATAATTGACAACATCTAAACGCGTTATTCCCTGCTGATGAAGGTAATAAACCGCATGTGAATCTTTTTCTCCAAATATCGCAACAAGTACGTTAGCCCCATTAACTTCTTTTTTTCCATTTGAAGCAGATTGCACATGCATAATAGCGCGTTGTATAACGCGTTGAAATCCTAAAGTTGGTTGCGTATCAACATCGACAACACCAGGTCTTACAGGTGTATTCTCATTAATAAAATTAGTTAATGCTTTACGCATGTCGTCGAAATTAGCATTACATGCTTTTAAGACTTCAGACGCAGAAGGATTATCTAATAAAGCCAAAAGCATATGTTCAACCGTAATAAACTCGTGACGTGCTTGTCGCGCATCAACGAAAGCCATATGCAGAGTTACCTCTAATTCCTGCGCAATCATGCTTCCTCCATTATGCATTGCAATGGATGCCCATGACTTCGGGCATGACTCAATACAAGTTCAACTTTTGTGCTTGCAATATCTTTTGAAAACACACCACAAACTCCTTTTCCCTCATTATGAACTTGAAGCATGATTTCTGTTGCTGTCGCACGGTCTTTATGGAAATATTCTTGAAGAACAATAATAACGAACTCCATAGGAGTGAAGTCGTCATTTAAAAGTAGCACTTTATAAAGTGGAGGTGGTTTTATAAGCGATGTATCTCGCTCAAGTAAGACACTATTTTCTAAATGTGTTCCCATTTTTATCTATTTGAAACTTATATTGTTTTGGAACTGATATAAAAACTTAAAAAGTTAATATTATGCGATTTTTTATTTTTTTGCTTGTCTCGCATCACAGCTACTCATTAGAACATCAGTTATATCGTAGCTAGCTTAACATTTATCAATATTTATTGTTTTTTTAGGAAAAATGCTTGACTTTGTATTTCTTTACGCCAACAATGAATTATTGGTAACTGCAATTGCCCATGTGAAGTAAATTGTATGATATCAAAAGGGCTGACTTGGGAAAAATCTAACACGTTTTTCAATTAGTTTGGCAAGTATAATGCATTTTTATAGGATGACCCTTTTATTATGGCAACAGGAACAGTCAAGTGGTTTAACGACGCAAAAGGTTTTGGTTTTATTACGCCAGAAGATGGTGGAGAAGATTTGTTTGCACACTTTTCCGCAATCAACATGAACGGATTTAAAACTCTGAAAGAAGGACAAAAAGTTCAATTTGAAGTTACCCAAGGCCCTAAAGGCAAGCAGGCATCAAATATTCAGTCAATCTAATCGTCTTATACATCAAAGCCCCGAAATTTCGGGGCTTTTTTATTTGTAATGAAAGCTTAAAAAGTATTTTTTTCTTTTCAAAAACAGCTTTTAATATAATTAACTATCTACAAAAGTCTCATTTCAATCTATTTTCTTTAGTACTTTAGTATTCTGTGAGAAAATATGCGCTTTTATTATAATTTTGGGTTTTCTATCTAAGATTAAGCAAAATAACTTATAAAAAAATATAATTCTTTTTTCGTTTTAATCGTTTTTCTTTAATTCAAAACATGACTGCTGAAATAATTAATGGAAATGAATTAGCACAAAAACTTCGTGCTGAAATTGCTGTTCGTGCAAAAAAATTAACCGAACAAGGTGAACAACCTGGGCTTGCCGTCATTTTAGTCGGAGATAGTGCTGCTTCTATGGTTTATGTAGCGAACAAGGAGAAAGCATCAAAAGCTTTAGGATTTTATTCTGTTTTAGAAAGACATGATGCTGATTTAAGTGAAGCAGATCTTCTTGAAAGAATTCATGCTCTAAACGAAGATCCAACTATTCACGGCATTTTGGTTCAATTACCACTTCCAAAGCACATAGACCCTCATAAAGTTATTGCTGCAATTAAACCTGAAAAAGATGTTGACTGTTTTAATGTTGTTAACGCAGGATTGTTAATGACTGGTCGTCCACAAATGCGCCCATGTACTCCTTATGGTGTCATGAAAATGCTTGAGTCAATTAATTATCCTGTAACAGGTGCTCACGCTGTTATTGTCGGCGCTTCCAATATCGTTGGAAAACCAATGGCAATGATGTTATTGCAAGCAGGAGCAACCATTACTGTTTGCAATTCTAAAACTCGCGATCTTGCTTACCATACCCGACAGGCTGACATCCTCATTTCTGCTACTGGTCAACGCAATATTATTAAAGCGGATATGATCAAACCTGGAGCTATTGTTATTGATGTCGGCTTAGAACGTGATGAAAATGGCAAATTATGGAGCGATGTCGACTTCCCAAATGCAAAAGAAGTTGCTGGTCATATCACACCTGTACCAGGTGGTGTTGGACCAATGACAATCACTATGCTCATGTTCAATACAATTGAAGCCGCAGAAAAGAAATTGCAAGAGAAACTTGACGCAAAAAAATAAGTTCAATTGTATAAAGCGATAAAATATAAGGGTGCACAAAAAAAATATTATGTGCGCCCTTTTTAATTAATTCATCTTTCTGGAGTTTATATGCAAAATCCGTTGCTTGTTTTTGATAGCTTACCCAAATTTAATGTTATTAAACCAGAACATGTAACTCCAGCCATTGATCAATTATTAAATCAATGTAAAGACGTTGTAAGGCAAATAGAACAACCAAACACGTCTATTGAATGGGATCATTTTGTAACTCCTCTTGAAGACGCCACAGAAAAACTGAGCCGCTCTTGGGGTATTATACGTCATATGAATTCTGTCGTTGACACACCTGAATTAAGAAAAACCTATAATGAAAATCTACCTAAACTAACGGAATTCTGGACTTCACTCTCACAAAATATAGCTTTATTTAATAAGTATTTAAAACTACGCAATAGTGATGAATTTGAAAAATTATCTAATGTAAGAAAAAAAATTATTGAAAACACTTTACGTGACTTTCGATTGGGCGGAGCTGAATTAGCTGAAGAAAAAAAATCCCGCTTTGCTGAAATTCAGGAAAAAATGGCTGCAATTTCAACTCGTTTTTCAGAAAATGTTCTAGATGCAACAAATGCCTCTTCATTTTATATAGAAGATGAAGAAACGCTATCCGGACTGCCAGAAGATATCAAATTTGCAGCACAGTCCGCAGCGCAACGCGATAATAAAACAGGATACAAATTTACCTTACATTTCCCATCGTATTACCCTGTTATGCAATTTGCAGATAATCGGGAGTTACGAGAAAAATTTTATCGAGCTTATGTTACACGTGCATCTGAATTAGGAACCAATCCAGATTGGGATAACTCAAATAATATTTTGGAATTATTGCGTCTACGTAAAGAAGAAGCTCATCTTTTAAATTATCACAATTATGCTGAAGTTTCTCTCGTTCCAAAAATGGCAGAAAATCCAAATGAAGTCATTTCTTTTTTAGAAGACTTAGCTATACGAGCAAAACCTTTTGCAGAAAAAGATATGAAAGAACTACGCACATATGCAAAAGAAGAACTAGGCATTAACGAAATTCATGCTTGGGATATGGCATATGTATCAGAAAAATTACGGGAAAGCCGTTATGCTTTTTCAGAACAAGAAGTCAAACAATATTTCCCAGAACATCGAGTTATTGAAGGTCTTTTTAAATTAATTCAAACTCTTTTTGACGTAACTATTCATCAAGATACTGCTCCAACTTGGCATAAGGATGTCAAGTTTTACAGCATCAAACGGAATAACCAAATAATTGGGCAATTCTATTTAGATCTTTATGCTCGTCCGGGAAAACGTGGCGGGGCTTGGATGGATGATGCAATTTGTCGTAGGAAAACAAAAAATGGTATACAAATACCTGTTACCTACTTAACTTGCAATTTTTCTGAGCCAGTAGAAAAAGATGGAAAATTGCAGCCTGCTTATTTCACACATAATGAAGTTATTACTCTTTTCCATGAATTTGGACATGGTCTCCATCATATGTTAACTCAAATAGATGAGTTAAGTGTTTCTGGTATTTCAGGTGTTGAATGGGATGCCGTCGAATTACCTTCTCAGTTTATGGAAAATTTTTGTTGGGAATGGGATGTTCTACGTCATATGACGGCACATGAATCAACAGGAGCACCTCTTCCTAAAGAGCTTTTTGAAAAAATGATTGCTGCAAAAAATTTCCAATCTGGTTTACAAATGCTACGTCAAATAGAATTTTCTCTTGCTGACATGCATTTACATTTCGATTTTGACCCTAATGGCGAAAAAACACCTAAAGATGTACTTGCTGAAATAAGAAAACAATTTTCTGTTACTACTCCTCCTGAATTTAATCGTTTCTTACATTCATTCAATCATATTTTTGCTGGGGGTTATGCAGCCGGATACTATAGCTATAAATGGGCGGAAGTGCTTTCCGCTGATGTCTATAGTGCATTTGAAGAAGCACAATCAGATGGTACAGATATGATTTCACCAGCTATGGGAAGCCGATTACTTGAAGAAATCTTAGCAGTTGGCGGTTCACGTCCAGCTATGGAATCTTTCGAAGCATTTAGAGGAAGAAAGCCTACCATCGATGCTCTTTTACGACATAATGGACTAACAAATACCGTAAATTAGCTATAATTAATGTTTTTTAACCAAACTTAAGCTTAAGTTATTGAATTTTGTTTCAGAATCAAAATGACAGAAATTGATTTCCGAACTAATATTACTGATAAAATTTCATACACCTGCCGATGGGTGCGAAAAGCCTTTTCTGTAAAACCTATTCCCAAAATAGTTTTATTTTGCAGAGATCGTGTTCAATTAACCCAGCTTGATGAAGCACTATGGACCTTTTCAGGTCAGGATTTCTTACCACATGCAATAGCTAATGATCCTAAAGCTTCTCGCGCTCCTGTCATTTTGACTGACAATGATGATATAGATCTGCCACATCATCAAATATTGGTAAACCTTTCCGACACAATTCCCTCTAACTTTGCTCGCTTTGAGCGATTATTAGAACTTATTTCAACTGAACCAGATGATATTCATGCTGGACGACAACGTTATACACACTATCGTCAGCGTGGATATAAATTACGACATGAGGCATCCTCGTGATTGAAAAAAGAAAAGTTATTTCTGCTAGTCGTCCCAATTCAAATTTAATTGAGAAAAGCACAACAAAGCAAATAAATGATTTAGAAAGGATTCCTAGTATTCCTGTGTTAACTGATGTCGTCCCATCAGCAGAAAAAAAACAAGCCGCAATGCAGATTAAGTCAGGTAAACAATTACCTTTATTACCTGATAATCAACTTTGGGATGAGTTTGAAGAACGTTTAAATAAACGCATTCACAAACAAGTTACCGAACGTTTAAATTTTGTACTTGATGAAAATCTTGAACAGCATATTTCTACCATTTTGCAACAAGTCCTAACTTTACTAGTAAACGAAATAAAACATGATATGCAAAAGACTTTAGAAGTTATGATTACACATGCTGTTTCAACAGAGTTAGAGCGAATGAAAATAGAACTATTAACAAAAGATAATAAGTTTTAATTTAATAGATAATTGAAAACAAATTGAACTTCCCCAATTTTTAGATAAAAATTTTTTAGGAAGAGAAAATAGATTAGAGCAACGGCGAAAGAAGCCTTGCGGAAGCTTCAAATAATTTCTCAACAAAATGACGTTTGCGTTTTGGCAAAACGATCTCGGAAGAAAGTAAGTCAACTTCGAACTGATTTGCTAATTTTTTATTCATAGGTAAACCATACATAGCAGCACAAACCTCAAAATTTAAACGAAAACTTCGAGAATCAAAATTTGCGGTTCCAATCATGCAAAAATTGTTGTCTACAACTATTGTTTTTGAATGTAACATTCTGTCTGTAAATTCCCATACTTTAACACCAGTATGTATTAACTCATCAAAATAAGATCGTGCTGCTGCTGTAACTAGTTTCGAATCACTTATTTTGGGAACTAAGATACGTACGTCCACCCCTCTAAGCGCAGCAGATGTCAATGCAAAAAGAGTGGCTTCTGTTGGAACAAAATATGGTGTTGTTAACCAGATCCTTTTCTTTGCAGAATGAATTGCCTCTATGTAAAGTCGATGGATAATTTCCCATTCATTATCTGGTCCAGAAGAGAGAATTTGTACTGGGTAATCCCCGGAAGATAAATCAGGAAAATAGGTATCAATATTTTGGAAAGCAACTTGACGCGTTGCATATAACCAGTCTTCTAAAAAAACAAGTTGAAGAGTATGAGCGGCATTACCAATTAATTTGAGATGAATATCATGATATGCCTTAGGGTTTGTACGCTCATCTTCTTCATCAGTAATATTTAAACCTCCGGTAAACCCTATCTCTCCATCACAAACGACAATTTTTCTATGCATTCTAAGATTTAGTAAAGGATAAATAATTTGCGTAAAATGAAAATTATGGAAAAAAGCAAACTCTCCTCCTGCATCTAATAAAGGAGCAATAAATTTTTTATTCACTCGAGAGGAACCAATTCTATCAACAAGTAAACGTACAATAACGCCTTCTTTTGCTTTTTCAACTAAAAGATCACGAAGTGCTGTTCCAATAGTATCTGGTTCAAAAATGTAATATTCCAAATGAATATGATGAGATGCTTTTTTGACAGCGTCAAAAATTGCGTCGTAAGTACTTTTACCATCAACTAATAACTCTATGGATGTTGCCGTTGTAACAGGAAATCCTGATGCACGATGAACTAAAGCAGCCAGTTGTGACATCGTGGTAGACGGAGTAACTCCATTTAGTATGAATTCTTCTTGCAAATGGAGAAGATGAGTATGTTCTTGTAATGTTGTTTTTGCTAATAAACGTCGATAATGTTGTCTTTTTAATTTTTGAGGCCCAATAAAATGGTAAATGGCAAATCCTAAGTAAGGAATAAATGCAAGGCATATAATCCAACTTAATGTTGAAATTGGAGCGCGTTTTTGTAAGATAACCCAAATGGTTAAACCAATAATATATATACCCCAAGAAACGCCAAGGATTTTGATCCAAGGCCATGTAGAAAGAGGCACATTTAAAATAGCAGAAAGTGACGACATGCTTTCACGACAGAAAAATTTATTCAAAGATAAAAATAAAACTTTTTAATAAAAAAACAAAATTTTTTATTAAAGCAATTGTGTACATCCTTTCCAAATAACTATATAAGATACACTCAAAATTTATTTGCGATAAACAAACTTAATTTTTGTTTTTATCTTGTTGCGAGATAATATCAGTATGCAAAAACTTCTTGAAAATCTTAATCCAGAACAATTAACTTCCGTTACTTTACCTGAACAGTCCGCATTGATTCTTGCTGGAGCAGGATCAGGAAAAACTCGTGTTTTAACAACGCGTATCGCTTGGCTTTTAAAGTCGGGTCAGGTTTTACCATCAGGTATTTTAGCTGTTACTTTTACAAATAAAGCAGCTAAAGAAATGACCTCCCGTATATCTAATATGATTCCGGTTAATATTAGAGGAATGTGGATAGGAACATTTCACGGGCTATGTAATCGATTGCTAAGAGTTCATTATCGTGATGCCGCATTACCGCAAACATTCCAAATTCTAGACACACAAGATCAATTATCTTTTGTTAAACGTTTGCTTAAAACGCATAATATAGATGATGGGAAATTTCCTCCCAGAACATTAGTGCATTACATTAATCACGCAAAAGAGCAAGGTTTGCGTTCATCCAACGTTGATGCAATTACTGATTTTGATCGACAAATGCTGGAGTTATATAAATTATATGAAGATCAATGTCAGCGAGAAGGAGTGGTTGACTTTGCCGAGTTGTTATTACGCAGTTATGAGTTGTTATCTCGAAACGAAATTTTACGTGAACATTATCAAAAGCGTTTTAAACATATTCTGGTAGACGAATTTCAGGATACGAATGTTTTGCAGTATAAATGGCTAAAGTTGCTAGCAGGTGGTGGAGCTTCTGTTTTTGCTGTTGGAGACGATGATCAAAGTATTTATGCATTTCGTGGTGCCAATGTTGGCAATATGAATGCTTTCCAAAGAGATTTTAATTTAAAAAATTTAATTCGTTTGGAACAAAACTACCGTTCGTATGGAAATATTTTAGAAGCGGCAAATGTATTAATTGCCAATAATAGTCGACGTTTAGGAAAAAATTTGCATACAGACGCAGGCGATGGAGAACTCATACGTGTTTTTGAAGCGACTTCTGATCTAGATGAAGCAAGATATCTGGTTGAGGAGATCAAAAATCTTATAGCAGAAGGATGGTTACGAAGCGAAATTGCCATATTGTATCGTTCCAATGCACAATCTCGCGTTATTGAACATGCCCTATTTGGAAGTGGAATACCCTATCGTGTCTATGGCGGATTACGTTTTTTTGAGCGCGCAGAAATTAAACATGCGATTGCTTATCTTCAGTTAATTGATAATCCTCACAATAACTCAGCTTTTTTAAGAGTCGTTAACTTTCCTACGAGAGGAATTGGTGCACGTTCACTAGAACAATTACAAGATATAGCGAAACAACAAAGTGTTTCACTTTATGAAGCAATACCATATTTGTCAGGAAAAGCAGGCAATGCATTGCGATCTTTTACTAATCTGATTGAGCAGATTCGTTTTGAAACTCAACAGATGTCATTACCGGAAATGGTACAAGTTATGATTGATCGCAGTGGTTTGCGCCAACATTATCAAAAAGATAAAGACGGAGCAGATCGAATTGAAAATTTAGATCAATTAATCAATGCAGCAACAGTATTTTTGTATGAGGAAAATATTTCTCAAGATATGCCTGCTCTTTTTGCTACTCAACTTTTTCATGAACAAAAAAATGCACTTGAGATGCAAATAACTGAAGTACAAGATGGCAATCAGGAAATAGAAATGTCTCCTTTAGTCGCATTTCTCACGCATGCTTCATTAGAAGCAGGAGAAAATCAAGCTCAAGAGGGGCAGGATGCTTTGCAATTAATGACAGTACATGCTGCAAAAGGTCTAGAGTTTAATGCTGTTTTTATAACGGGTTTAGAAGAAGGTCTTTTCCCTCACGAAAATAGTGCAAAAGAATTAGACGGAATAGAAGAAGAGCGCAGGCTTATGTATGTTGCTATTACACGAGCTCGAAAAAAACTTTACTTAAGTTATGCTCAAACACGTATGTTACACGGTAATACCCGATATAACATCCAATCTCGTTTTATGGATGAGTTGCCTCAAAATGTATTAAAAAGAGTTAACAATCAAAAAAATAAGGTATTTTGGTCGAATACCTCTACTGTTAAAGCTGATTTTGCTCCAACAACTTTTGCTCCCAAACCCAAGGAAATAAAATCTAATAACAGCGTAAACAGTGGAACTTCATGGCGTATTGGAGAATCAGTATTTCACCAAAAATTTGGCGAAGGGGTGATTGTTAATTTAGAGGGTAGCAGTGGTAGTATGCGAGCCAATGTCAACTTCCGTCGCGTCGGAATGAAATTGCTGGATTTAAATATTGCAAAATTAGAACGAATAACCTGAACCTTATCAGGTTATTCGAAAAGCTCTTGAGGCGTGACTGTAGCAGTACCCAATTTTCCAACAACGATTCCTGCGGCTCTATTAGCAATAGTAACAGCATTAATAATAGGCGTTCCAGCAGCAATCATAGTTGCTAATGTAGCAATGACAGTATCGCCAGCTCCAGAGACATCATAAACTTCACGTGCGATTGCGGGAACATGTATAGTTTCATCCTTACTATATAAGGACATACCTTCTTCGGAGCGAGTTAAAAGCAGGTATTCTAATCGAAGTGCTTCTCTAAGGTTTTGAGCTTTTTCTGTTAATTGACTTTCAGTTTCCCAAGACCCCACAATCTGACGTAGTTCGCTTTTGTTAGGGGTTAGCATGGTCGCGCCGGTATAACGTGTAAAATCATCGCCTTTAGGATCAACAAGAACTTTTTTACCCGCTTTTTTAGCTTCATTAATCATGTCTGTTACATATATCATGGCTCCTTTTGCGTAATCTGAAAGAATCACAATATCGTATTCAGGCAAGATAGAACAAAATTGTTTGATTTTATTATTAACGATCTTTAGATCAGGCTTTTTTTCAAAATCAACTCGCAATAATTGTTGTTGACGACCTATAACACGTAATTTAATGATGGTTGAAACGGAAGGATCACAATGTAAGCAAGGAATGATACCCGTTTCTTCTAACATTTTTTTGATAATCTGACTTGCCTCATCATTACCCGTAATACCCAAAAGAGTGGAGTTTGCGCCTAATGCTGCAGTATTACGAGCAACGTTAGCTGCACCGCCTAATCGAGCTTCTTCTCGTTCAATTTTAACGACAGGAACCGGAGCTTCAGGTGAAATACGATTGACATCCCCAAACCAGTAACGGTCCAACATAATATCGCCAGCTATCAAAATGCGAATTTTACTCAGATCAGGTTTCATGTTTATAGAAATTAAAGTGAAATATTAAGTTCTTCCGTTCTTCGTGGTGGATAAGTTTCCCAAAGATGGCATCCAGGGCATTGCCAATAAAATTGTCTCGCTTGGAATCCACAGTGATTACATTGATAACGAGCAAGTTTAGAAGCATATCCATGAACAAGATTTTTTACCATAGAGATATCTTGCCGCGCTTCAGGTGCTGCAATCATCAATCTTGCTTCAAGAAGTTTATCTAATCCTAATAAGGTAGGTGTACGTTTTAATTCATCTAATACTAATATGTTAGCAGCCTCAACTCCCTCATGCTTGATAAGTGCTTGAAAAACAACTTCAAGAAGATCAATGGAAGAAGCTTCTGCTAAATAAGATTTCAAGAGAAGAATACCATCTTTTGACCGATCAATTTTTTGAAAGGCATCCATTAATCGCTGAGCAACTAAAACAATATGAGGCATGCTTTGTTTTTCAATTCTTCGCCATGTTGCAATAGCTTCTTCTATTTTGTTTTGCGCTATTAAAGCATCTCCAGTAAGAATGGTTGCTCTGACATTTAAACGATCTATTTGAGAAGCTTTTTCTAGAAGTTGTAAAGCTCGATCAAAATTAGCTCCCATAAGCTGATTTTGAGCCATTTCACAATAAAATTGAGCAATTTCTTTTTGCTTACCGCCTGCGCCTGAGTTTTGTATGGCTTTTGCCGCGGTAATGGCTTGTTCCCATTCTTTTTCGCGTTGAAAAATTTCAAGAAGCGCTCGACGTGCATTGGTATCGTATTGTGTTTCTGTCAGATTTTTAAAAACATCTTCTGCGCGATCCAAAAGTCCCGCTTTTAAAAAGTCCTGACCTAATTCATAACGAGCTTGTATTTGTTGCTCTTGTGGTAAATCAGGTCGAAGTAATAAATTTTGATGCATTCGAATAGCTCTTTCTGTTTCACCTCTACGTCGAAAGAGATTACCTAATACGAAATGCAAATCAGCTGTTTCTGGGTCAAGTTTTACAATTTCAATAAATGCGTCAATAGCCTTATCAGGTTGTTCATTTAACAGGAAATTTAATCCTTTAAAATAACCTTTAGGTAAACTACGAGATTCTGATAAAAGCTGTTTAATATCAACGCGAGCTGCTATCCATCCCAATCCAAAAAAAATTGGAATGCAAACAAGCCACCATATTTCAAATTCCATGTTGTTCTGCTGTGAAAATCAAACAAAAGTTTAAGTTGTACTTTGATTTTGGTTAATTGTTTCTGATGTAGATGATTGTATCGGATTTTGTTTTTGTAATTCTGCGTTTTTTTCTAAAGTTTCAATTTGTTTCTTATTCCGCATTAATTCCCGCTTATGTCGATATATCATTGGCGTCAAACCAAGAATAGCGAGAACACCGCCTGCAGCAAAAAAACCTAACAGTATTAAAACAAATGGACCTCTTATTTCATAACCAAAGAAAAAATACAAAGAGGCTTCCTGTGTATTTTTAATAGCTAGTCCAAAAAAAAGAATGAATAAAAAGACAGAAATAATTTTGGAAAGTAATCGCATAATTAATGTTCTAAATTTTATGACATTTTATTGTGATAAATTTTTTTCCATTTAATTGGATATATTTCAAATAACTTAAACAAATATTTCTGTGATTTATTTTTTTGAAATAGTCTAAATTTGATTGTACTAAAAAAGGGCATCCGCAGATGCCCTTTTTTATGTGCTACACAATTAGCCTGCTTTTTTCGTGTTTTGAGTAATAATATCAACTCGTTCACGTAGCTCTTTTCCTGCTTTGAAGTGAGGTACACGCTTTGCTTGTACCATTACCTTCTCTCCTGAGCGAGGGTTACGGCCAACTCTAGGTGGACGAGTATTAACTCCAAAACTGCCAAAACCACGAATTTCAATTCGCTGTCCTTCTGCCAATGCTTGAACTAAAGTATCAAGTATAGTTTTTACAGTAAGCTCAGCATCCTTGATTAAAAGCTGTGGAAAACTATTGGCAAGAGATGAAATTAGCTCAGACTTTGTCATAGTGTTTTCCGTTTAGTTTATTCTTTATTATCAAATTTAGCTTTTAACAATGCGCCAAGACTTGTCATACCAGATGCTGCGCTGGAATCACTTTGCATTTTTTGCATAGCTTCTTGGGTTTCTTGTTGATCTTTTGCTTTAATTGATAACTGAATTGCACGTGATTTTCTATCTACATTGATAATCATGAGTTCGATAGTTTCACCAACTTTAAGATGAGTTGATGCATCTTCTACACGATCACGTGAAATTTCTGATGCTCGTAAATAACCTTCGACATCATCAGTTAATTGAATAACTGCGCCTTTAGCTTCAACGGATTTAACAACGCCACTAACAATAGAGCCTTTATCATTCATTGCAATGTAGTTGTTAAGAGGATCACCTTCGAGTTGTTTTACACCCAAAGAAACTCTTTCGCGTTCAACATCAATAGCTAAAACGATAGTTTCGAGTTCATCGCCTTTTTTGTATTGATGAACAGCAGTTTCACCTGGTTCAGTCCAAGAAAGATCGGATAAATGAACTAATCCGTCAATATTACCTGGCAAGCCAATGAAAACACCAAAATCGGTAATAGATTTGATTGCACCACTGACTTTATCTCCTTTTTTGTGAGTCAGTGCGAAATCTTCCCATGGATTTGGCTTGGTTTGTTTCATACCCAAGCTGATTCTACGACGTTCTTCATCGATTTCCAGAACCATAACTTCAACTTCGTCACCCAATTTAACAACTTTATTAGGCGCAACATTTTTGTTTGTCCAATCCATTTCGGAAACGTGAACAAGACCTTCAATACCTTGTTCAACTTCAACGAAAGCACCGTAATCGGTGAGATTGGTAACTTTACCGAAGAGACGGGTACCTTGAGGATAACGACGTGCAAGACCGGACCATGGATCGTCTCCCAACTGTTTAACACCAAGAGAGACACGATTTTTTTCTTGATCGTATTTCAGAACTTTTGCAGTAATTTCTTGACCAACACTTAACATTTCAGATGGGTGACGAACACGACGCCATGCAAGGTCAGTAATATGCAAGAGACCATCAATGCCGCCGAGATCAATGAATGCACCATAATCGGTAATGTTTTTAACTACACCGTTAACAATAGTACCTTCTTTTAATGCTTCCATCAGTTTTTGTCTTTCTTCACCCATGGATGCTTCAACAACTGCACGGCGAGAAAGAACAACGTTATTACGTTTGCGATCTAACTTAATAACTTTAAATTCTAAAGTTTTACCTTCATATGGGGAGGTATCTTTTACTGGACGGGTATCAACCAAAGATCCAGGAAGGAACGCACGAATACCATTGGTAAGAACAGTTAAACCACCTTTAACTTTGCCATTTACTGTACCAGTAACGATTTCACCGGATTCCATAGCTTTTTCGAGAGCTAACCATGATGCAAGACGTTTAGCTTTATCGCGAGATAAGATGGTATCTCCATAGCCATTTTCTAATGACTCAATTGCAACAGAGACATAATCACCAACTTTAACTTCAAGCTCGCCAATATCATTTTTGAACTCTTCAATTGGAATAAATGATTCTGATTTTAAACCAGCGTTGACAACAACAAAATTATGGTCAAAGCGGACCACTTCTGCCGAAATAACTTCGCCTGAACGCATGTCATGACGAGCTAGAGATTCTTCAAATAAGGCAGCAAAACTTTCTGGGTTAGAGGTTTGGGTTGATACAGTTGACATAAATTAAAAAAATAAAGCGGTGTTTTTTTTATAAAAAAAACAACCGGATAAGGTTAATAAAAACCATACATTTATTGTATGGAGCGTATAAATATTAATTTTTTTTCGCCTTGAACCACTCAAGAATTTGATTGACGACTTCTTCAATTCCCATGTTAGTACTATCAAGAATTTTTGCGTCTGATGCAGCTGTCAAAGGTGCTACGCTCCTTTGAATATCACGTTCATCTCTTTTCTGGAGATCTAAGCGAAGATTGTCGATTTTAGCAGCAAACCCTTTTTCTATCAACTGCTTATAACGTCTTTCTGCACGCGCTTCAACGCTGGCTGTAAGAAAAATTTTTAAATAGGCGTCGGGAAAAATAACCGTTCCCATATCTCGTCCATCAGTGACAAGTCCGGGAGAACGTTTAAAATTAAACTGTAAAGATAAAAGAGCTTGTCTGACTAAAGGAAAAGAGCTAATACGTGATGCAGTATTACCAATTTCTTCAGCACGAATAGTATTTGTTACATCATCGTCATTGAGAAAGATTTTGCCATTTTCAAATCGACATGGTAAATTTTTAGCCAATGCTGCTATTGCATTTTCATCATCAATTGGTGTTTTTGAACGTAAAACAGAAAGAGCAACAAGCCTATATAAAGCGCCGGAATCCAAATAATGAAAACCCAATTTATTAGCAACAAGTTGAGCAACAGTTCCTTTTCCTGAAGCTGTTGGTCCATCAATAGTAATAACAAAAATATCAGACATATCAGATGATTTTTGGTTGGAAGCAGTATTTTGCATGTTCTCGTAATGGATACAAAATTAATTTTTAATAATTCATTGACGTTAACAAAAACAGTCAAAAGGATGTAAAATCAGTACGATAAATTCGTTTTTTAATTTTAAATCACAGGATGGTACACAACGTAAATTGACTACGCAATAGTGCACCGTATAGTTTTATCTGGTTTTTGAATTTTAATCAAATAGCAGTATATGAATTTTGATTTTGAATCGCTTGCAGAAAAAGTAAATCAATTGGCTGAGTTGTCTATTGCTTTACGTAGGGAAAATAATGCCTTACGTATTCGCAATGCAGAATTGATTAGTGAACAAAATATGATGAATGAACGCTTGCAACAGGCACGAGAGCGAATTCAAGTTTTGATAAATATGTTGCCAATGCTAGATAGTGCACAAAGAGAGGAGTCCAATGATGATTCACGTTGATGTTACGATCATGGGGCAATCCTATAAACTTGCCTGTCAAAAAGAAGAAGAGCGTCAACTAAAAGAAGCCGTTGCTTATTTGGACGATAAAATGTGTGCAATTCGTGACGCAGGAAAAGTACGTGGTAATGATCGAATTGCAATGATGGCTTCAATAGCAATCGCAGCAGAATTGCTATCTGTAAAGGCACCTAAAGGACCTTTGTCAGATTTTACGCTTTCAGAAATAAAGCAAAAAATTATTGCTATGCATGAAACACTCGATAAAGCCTTAGCC
>JAZUNA010000064.1:0-1806 GCA_045603905.1 Oxalobacter sp.
TTCTGCTTCTTTGTGGGCAGATAAAAAACCTATGTTCATCTTTGGTATGTACGCAGATGATGCTGAAACACTTAAAGCAAATAAAAGAGCAATTGATGTAACCAAGGCAGACATCAATATTGCTATTGATGGAAAATTTGCTGCTCAAGCTGATACTTGGACTAAAGTAAGAAAATATGTTTATGCACACCCAAGTGTTGACTCTTGTAAAATACTTACCCTATCTTACTGCCGTGAGATTGAAGAAAGTTTGGATCCAGTCTATATCAAAAACTTGAAGTTCGTTGATTGCAATGGTGCAAGAAAATCATTCTACGCAGAGGACTTCCAAGCTGTTGGTAATGCCAGACTTGCAGTGTATTCTGACAATTCAAATTTTGGTAAATTTACAGAAAAACAATTGGCAGGAGGCAAAAAAGTAAATTCTGATGATCTAATCAGTGCTAATAGATCATGGGAAAATAACGGTCACGATGGTTCTTTCTTCATGGATGATGAAAACTACCACGCTATTCAAGTTCCTGCCGGTGGTGCAGATATCAGAATTAATGGTATCGAAATTCCTGAATTGGATCCTAATATGGGTGGAAAAATCAGCTTCAAGGCATTTATGAAAAACAAATGGGCTGAAGGTTCTGGTTTTGAACTTGCTACAGACGAGCAAAGAGTAATTCCTGCTGTGGTTGAATTTGACAATGGAGCTACTGAAAATATTACAGACTCATTGATGGATGGACAATGGGATCATATCGTATCTCTTATCGCAGTTCCTGCTGGTGCAAAAACTTTGAGTTTGGTATTCAAGAGCAATGCTGACTTCGCTTACTTGGTTGATAACATCCACTTAGGAGTTCACGAAGGTGGTGACAACGTAGCTGACATCGAATCTGAATTGGCTATCGAAGTTTCTCCAAACCCTGCAACTGATATTATCACAGTTTCTGGTGACGTAGAGAAAATCGAAGTTATCGCTTTGAATGGTGCTATCGTAGCTTCTGCAGAAGGAAACCAAGCTAACATTGCTTCTTTGGCTGCTGGTTCTTACATTGTTAAGGCTTACACTGCTGAAGGTATCGCATTCAAATCTATTATCAAAAAATAATTTCCAATAGGAAATTTATAATAGGAAGAGGGTGTTTTTAACATCCTCTTCTTTTTTTATTGCCCTACCCTAACCCTAAAACGCCTTCTTATAAAAAAACATAAATTATATTTTGATAAATAACTCAAAATCATTACCTTTGAAATGTAAGTTACAATGAATTGGTATTGAAGAGTCAATAAGTGTTGTTCTGATTATGGCAACTGCAACAAGGCTTGTTTTCTTAAAATTTACTTTTGACAACTTTTGCTCCCATAAATATGGGAATAGTACTTCACATGTGTCAAAACCAAATTTTAAAGACGCTAAAAATAAATTTTAAACAACCTAAACAGGAAAGCCAAACTAATTTAATAACTCGCATATCAAAACTCCGTAAGTATCAATGTAATATAAATGTATAAAATTAATTTATTATGAAAAAAAGAAATTTACTCGCAATGGCAGCCCTTTCTTGCTTTGCTTTCACTGCAAATGCAGCAGAGTATTGGGTAATCAAAGATGGTAAGTTGAACGAGAACATCGTAATTATGCCGAATGAAACAGATCCGGTTATCGATGAACTTAAAGATGGTGACGCAACAACCGGAGCAACTTACAAACACAATGAGGTGGCATTTAAAGATGTTCAATTGGATTTAGCTAAACTTCCTGTTTCTTTAAAGAGTACTTGGGTATTAGAGATGGAATACAAAGTTCCAGCT
>JAZUNA010000065.1:0-11749 GCA_045603905.1 Oxalobacter sp.
GACATTACTTTCTCCTAATCCTGGCGTTTCTGCTGAAATACTAATCAGCTTTTCTACTTTCAGCGCATATTGTCCATTTATCTGTCCGTAGCAACATTCCATAATCGGAACACCATCTACTTTACCATCAATTTTTTCCGGAACATTCAAAGGAATAATATCTCCAGGTCGCATATTTATTAGACCTGCAATATTGGTCTTTGCTGTTCCACATTCTGCTACAAGCTCAACTTCGGCTAGTTGCATTTGTTGTTTTAATCGTCTAATCCAGCGGCGATCAACTTCTAATGCTTCACCTTGCATACTGGAAGACAAAATATCCCTTACCGGTTCAATCATGGTATAGGGCGTACAAATATGAATTGATCCTCCGTGATCTCCTAAATCCAGTTGGAATGCAGTTGAGACAACAACTTCACTTGGTGTTGCAATATTAGCAAATTGGGTATTCATTTCTGAACGAATGTATTCAAACTCAATGGGATAAATCGGCTCCCATGATTTTGCATAATTCTCAAAAATAATTTCTAACGTACGATGAATCACTCTTTGCTCGGTTAAGGTGAATTCGCGCCCCTCTACCCGCAAATGAAAACGTCCATCACCACCAAACAAGTTGTCAATAATCAAAAATGCCAAAGCCGGTTCAATGACAACCAACCCTATCCCTCTCAAAGGCTTCACATGAACTAAATTGAGATGAGTTGGAACAACCAAATTGCGTAAAAATTCGCTGTATTTGGAAACACGAACCGGACCAACAGATACATCTGTATTGCGACGCAGGAAATTAAACATACCGATTCGCAACAGTCGCGCAAAACGTTCATTGATAATTTCAAGCGTAGGCATACGCCCACGAACAATGCGTTCCTGGGTTGCCAAGTTATAAGGACGAACACCTTTCGTATCCTGTTCAACTTCTTCAGGCTCGTCCTCAATGCCCTGCATCCCTCTTAAAAGGGCATCGACTTCTTCCTGCGAAAGAAAAGTTTCAGATGACATATCTCGTCACTAACAAACCTAATATTACTGAACAATAAATGAGGTAAAAAGCACATTCTGTATTTCTAGCGGATAGTCTCCCGGGAAAAACGGTTGACGAACCTGATCCGAAATTTCTTTTGCCAGTTGTGTTTTACCTTCTGTTGTTAATATCTCTTCCGGTTTCTTACTGGAAAGCAACATGAGCAAACGACTTCTAATTAACGGCATATGCTCTTTCAATTTAGTTGCATCCTCTTCATCTACCATATGCAAAGTAATGGCTGTTTGTAACAACATTCCCTCTTCACCCTGCAGATTAACAGTAAAAGGCTCAAGAGCAATAAACACAGGACCTGCTTTTTCTTTATCTTTTTTCTTCTTCTTTTTCTTCTTAACAGGAACTTCCTCGTCATCATCCACCATTTCTTCCTGTTGTTGTGCCTGTTTAGCTGTCCACCAATACCAGCCGCCACCTGCACCGCCAAGAATAAACAAAAGAAGGACGATAAGAATAATTAATTTCTTTTTGCTCTTTGGTTTATCATCACCGTCTGCTTCCGGTTTTTTTGTTGCCATAAAACGCCTTCCAAATTTTCGTACGCCGCATCTACTATTGAGATAAATTCGATTTTATATCAGTCAGTTGAATGTAACACAAATATAAAATATCCCAAATTTGTCTATTTTACAGTCTCATGTAAGATAGGCAAGTTACGATATTTAAAAAAACTGTTTTTCTACCGATTTATCCTTTAAACAAAAGTATCTACCAATCCTTTTGAAACAACCTGTTTTACTGTTTGCGCATCACCCGCAACACTCCCTGCAACTCCACCCACTTCGGTATGACCATTCATCATATTTTGTGTTCTATTACCTGATGAAGCAAATTGTTCTTGCTGCTGATTTCCTGAATTTTCAGCCCCAACTTGAGCCTGCCCTAATTGAATTCCTGCGCCTTCCATCATTTCACGCAAACGAGGCAAAGATCCTTCCAATGCTTGTCTAACATCAGGATTTGCTGAAAAGAAATTAGCTGTCGCATTATTGTTGGACACATTTACAACTATACGAACCGGACCCAATTCAGGTGGATTTAATGTCAATGAAGCACTTTGCTGCTCTTGACCAATCATCCACATCACTCTTTGGCTAACTGCTTGATTCCATTCAGGCGTCCCCATTCTCTGTACAATTTGATTTGCCACTTGACTTGCTTCGGCAATATTGCTGGTTACAACTTGTGCTTGCTGCTGTGTTGAAATAGTTGCTACAGTTTGCTGTACTTGTTGAGTAGTGACTTGTTGTGTTTGCAATGCTGTATCAGCAGTTGCTTTATCTACTGTCACTGCATTAATCGCAGTCGACGTTTGAGATGTCGTGGATAATGGTGCTTCCTCCATTGTTTGTACAGCAACTTCTGCTTTTGCATCTGGATTGACTTTCAACTCAGCATCCACATCTGTTTTGGATGTTGATGATAAATTTTCATCAACGAGATCACCTTTTGCTAAACCAGATTGGGATGCTAATGTTTTAACATCTCTTGCATTTTTTAATGTTTTATCACTCACAACACCATCTGCATCTGCAATCTGCAAAGCAATACCAGTTTCCGCAACCAAATCAACCGTATCCGCCCCTGAAGTCGTTTCAACCGGCACGATTTGAGCACCTGCTACAACAGCCATCATCTCTGTTAAAACAGCCACATCTGCTACTTTGTTTGCAACCTGATCTTCCAACTGGGCTTCCGCTTTCGCATCTTTGGGTTCTTTAGTCGAAGAAGACTGTTTTGCTGCATCCTGTTTTTGCGTTTCCTGACTATCGACAGACTGAGATGCTTGCTGTGTTTTTGGTTGAGATGAATTCTGTTTTTCAGCTTGATTAGCTGACATCTGATCTTTTAAAAGTGTCTGAAAAGAATCATTTCCCTGTGTTTTACCACTGGACACCGTATTTTTACCGGCGTCTAAAAGAGGCTGAACGACTGTTAACGGTGACATATTCATTTTTTCGTTCTCCTATTTACTGCTTAAATTTGATCATTCGTGCTTTTCTGTTATTGAACTCGTCCATTTCTTTTTGTTCTCGTCTATTAGCCGCTTTCATTTCTTTTATGACAGCACGTTTTTGTAATGTTTCATATGAGGATCGTTTTTTTTCACTTTCTTGCCAAGCCGCTTTAGCTGCATCAATTCGCCCTTGTGCTTCTTTTACCACCTGTTGTTGACCACTGATAGCCTCATCCAATTTATCAATAAAATTATGATAATTTTGATAATCCATTGCAGAAAGCCCTGATTTTCTGTTTTCCTGAAAACGGACCACATAATCTTCTCGATATTGCAATAGCAAAGTCAGCTTCTGTTCTGCTTGTGCACCCGCCTTAATCGTATGCCCCAAAACAACAGCTGCTTTTTCTACCTCATCTGTTGCAAGATTAATTAATGTTGTCATCGTGGAAGATTTAGCCATTTTTTTGTTTCCTTATCTGATCTAATCAAAAATGCCGGCTAAATCTTCCAGGCTCTCTGCTACATTTGCTCGTTCCATAATATCCTGCTGTAAAAAATGTTCTATTTTTTCATGTTTTGCAATAGCCTCATCCAAAAGAGGATCACTTCCCGCGCTATAAGCACCAACGCTAATCAAATCCCGATTACG
This sequence comes from Oxalobacter sp., assembly GCA_045603905.1. Classification (GTDB taxonomy): domain Bacteria; phylum Pseudomonadota; class Gammaproteobacteria; order Burkholderiales; family Burkholderiaceae_D; genus Oxalobacter. The sequence continues at coordinate 3,655 of JAZUNA010000065.1, forward strand.
CAAATAGCGTGAACTCAATTGTTTTAATCTTCTTGCCAATTGCTGATGTTCCGGTGTCGCAATGTTTTGCATGGCACGACTAATGGATTGCTCAATATCAATGGCAGGATAATGTCCTGCCTCTGCCAATTCCCTGTTTAATACGATGTGCCCATCCAAAATCGCTCTTGCCGCATCTGCTATCGGATCTTGCTGGTCATCTCCCTCTGCAAGAACCGTATAAAAGGCAGTAATTGAACCTCCACCCTCTTTCCCGTTTCCTGCGCGTTCAACCAAAGCCGGGAGCTTCGCAAAAACAGATGGCGGATAACCTTTGGTTGCTGGAGGCTCGCCAATCGCTAAAGCAATCTCACGCTGCGCCATGGCATATCGTGTTAGAGAATCCATAATCAACAAAACACTTTTTCCCTGATCACGAAAATATTCCGCAATGGTTGTTGTATAAGCCGCTCCCTGCAAACGCATTAATGGTGGCGTATCAGCCGGAGCAGCAACCACAACGGAACGTCTTAACCCTTCTTCTCCTAAAATCTGTTCAATAAACTCCTTGACCTCACGACCACGCTCACCAATTAACCCAACAACGATCACCTCTGCACTGGTATAACGTGCCATCATGCCAAGTAAGACACTCTTGCCAACACCTGAACCGGCAAAAAGCCCCATACGCTGACCACGCCCTACCGTCAACATACTATTAATGGCACGCACACCCACATCCAAAATGTCTTTAATCGGTTCTCTATCCAAAGGATTCATGGAACGAACCGTCAATGGTGCAAAATTCGGCGAGTCAAGCGGACCTTTATCATCCAACGGTCTACCAGTCGCATCAACTACCCGACCCAACAACTCATCTCCAACCGGCAAATGTCTTGCTCGATCAGAAGGGCGTCTGCGAGGATGAGAAACTGAACCCAACTTTGGTAAAGTTTCTATCGCCTCAACCGGATAGACACGCGTACCGGGAAGAACCCCCTCCACGTCACTGTGCGGCATGAGAAGCAGCTTGTCGCCTTCAAAGCCGACGACCTCTGCTTCAATCCGCATCCCACTTGGCAAGGGCACCCAACAAGCACTACCAACAGGCAACTTTAATCCAACCGCCTCCATCACCAAACCAGTCACTTTAACAACACGACCGGACACATGCATCGGCTCAATTAAAGGCAGTAATTCGCGACTATCTTTTAGATATGCCTGCCAGCGATCAAACCCTGTTTTTGTGTTGACTTGCGCTGCGTTCATCATTTACTCAACCCAATTCGACACTTTTCCCAAAGCTGTTGTTAACCGTTTCCAACGCGTTTCTAATGAGCCGTCTATTTGATTACTTGCCGTTTCAACACGACAACTTCCTCTAGGCACCTGCTCTTCTATTATGCGCCACCCAGCCACTTCCAATTCCTGACCAATCGCGTCTTTAATAACAACAGCATCTTCTGAATTCAAATAAAGGATGGAAGGTTGTTGCAAAGAAGGTAAGTAACGCACCGCATCCATTACAACAGGGACTATCAGTTCCGGCTTGATTTCAAACGCCCTTTTAATCATGACCTTAGTAAAATCCAACGCCAAGTCCAAAATATCATTGGCAATTGTGTCATTGGCTCTAGCCACATCTGTTGAAAAACTTTTTGCAATTGTCATCAAAACACGAACATACTCATCACCTTGGGCTTTACCATCATCATATCCTTTCGTAAAACCGTCCGTTTCACCTTGCTTATATCCGTCTTCCTGACCTTTTACGAACCCTTCTTCTTCGCCTTTCTTAAATCCTTCCTCTCTTCCTTTTTCAAAACCTTCTTTATAACCCTGTTCGTTTCCTTCTTCTTGCCCTTTAACAAACCCATCAGCCAATCCAGCGCGATATCCAGCTTCTTGCGCTTCTTTTCGAAGACCTTCCATCAAGGCATGCACATCTTCCACCGTTGCCTGAGTAACAGTTGGCTCTATCTCAACTGTTTCTTCAGGCTCGGGTTCTGGTTCCGGCTCTGGCTCAGGCACAATTTCGATTGGCTCAGGCTCCGGTTCCGGTTCTGGCTCACCGAAATTGATATCAGCAGGAACAATGGCTTTTCTTTTTTCTTTTTTCTCAGCGAGCTCTTCCTCAAGAGAAGCCATCTCCCAGCGTTCATAAGCCGTTTGCTTTCCTTTAGGCAACGATCTATACAAACTGATCTTCTCCTTTACCACCTATGATAATCTGACCCTCATCAGCCAAACGACGGACAGTTGCCAAAATATCTTTCTGATTTGCTTCCACTTCAGACAGACGAACCGGTCCTTTCGCCTCCAGATCCTCACGAAGCATAGCTGCGGCACGTTGTGACATATTCTTGAAGAATTTCTCACGCAATTCTTCACTAGCACCTTTTAATGCAATAATCAGTGTATCGGACTGTACTTCGCGCAAAATGGTTTGAATACTGCGGTTATCAATATCGATAATGTTGTCAAAGACAAACATTTCATCCATGATCTCCTGAGCCATTTTTTCATCATAAGCTCTTAAGTGATCCATGACGCTGGTTTCGTACTCGCTACTCATGTAGTTCAGGATTTCAGCCGCTGTTTTTACCCCACCCATTGGTTTTTTCTTCACATTTTCATTACCTGTAAGCAAGGTCATTAATACATCATTTAATTCTCGTAAAGCAGAAGGCTGAACCCCATCTAAAGTTGCAATCCTTAATACGACGTCATTTCTGAGTCGATCTGTAAAGTAACTTAACACTTCACAAGCATGATCTCTTTCTAAGTGAACCAAGATGGTTGCAATAATTTGAGGATGCTCATTTCGAATCAAATCAGCAACAGATTGCCCATCCATCCACTTCAAACTTTCAATACCACTTTCATCTCTTGCCCCCAAAATACGGGTAATCAACCCCTCAGCCTTGTCATCTCCCAATGCTTTGGTTAACACATCACGGATATAAGAATCCGGATCCACTCCGATATCCGTATTTTTGGAAGCCGCCGCCATGAACTCAATCAGAACTCTTTCCAGATTTTCTGCCGGAACACCTTTCATCGTTGCCATGGCCATACCGAGTTTTTGCACTTCACGAGGACTCATAAATTTCATAACTTCAGCAGCCTCGCTTGATCCCAAGGCAAGCATCATGATGGCGCTTTTTTCAGGACCGCTTATCGGTTTAATAACCTCTTCAGTTTCCTCAGTCATTTCCAAGCCACTCCAAAATTATGTTTGCAACCAGTTTCGGATTTTCGCGAGCCAAAGACCTTGCCGCCTCCAGTAATTGTTGAGACGGATCATCCTCATCTTCAATTCTTACCCCACTTAACGAAACCACTGCCGCTTCACTACCGTCAGCCAATTCACCCTCCTCTGCCAAAGCAGCTTCAGCTGCCGCTGCTTCCTCTGCCGCTTTTGCTTCCGTCTCTGCAGCTGCCGCCGCCTCTTCTGCGGCTTTTGCCGCTGCCTCAGCTTCTGCTTTTGCAGCCGCCTCATTTCTTAATCTGATTGCTTCTTCTGCTTCCGCTTTCGCAATTGCTTCTGCTTTTATTCTTGCAGCCTCTTCTGCCTCTCTTTTTCTCCGATCAGCTTCTTCCTGACCGGAAAGCTTATAGACCAATGGTTTTAATATGGTCATGTACAACCATATAAATATTCCTGCAAAAATGATGTATTTAGCCATATCTTTTGCCACACTCTGAACTTCTGGATCCTTCCAAAGCGGAACACCTTCATCAAGCGGCGCAAAACGAGTATTTAAGACAGACAAACTATCCCCTCGTTGCGGGTTATAACCCATAGCCTCTTTAACCAAAGATGCTACTTCTTCTTTTTCTGCTTCTGTTAATGGAACTAACGCTTCCTTACCGTTTTCATCTTTACCTGGTTTGTAATTCACAACAACCGCAACGGTCATGCGTTTAATCTCGCCTTTTGCCTTTTGGGTATAACGAACCGTCTTATCCACTTCGTAGTTGATAACCGACTCTTTTTTACCCTCAATCGGTGCATTTTGATTATTTTGATCAACCGGCGTAAATACACGCTGCCCTGGAGGAGCCGTTTGCTGCTGCCCTGGATTTCGTTGAATTAACGGCGCAGTTGGCGGAACAGGCGGCTGATTGGTTACCGCACCTGGAATACCCCCATTCGGATCTGACATCATTTTTTGAGATTCCAGACTTTGCTGACTGCGAATGGATGGTGCATTAGGCGCCTGATTTGGCTTATAAATTTCCTCAGCCTGCTCACTCTTATTAAAATCAACCTCTACAGTTGCTTCCGCCCTGACATTTTTCTCACCAACGACAGGGATCAAAATGGACTCAACCCTTTTGACAATGTCCTTTTGCAACTGTTGAACATACTCTCTTTGTTTGGCATCGAGTTTTTCCGATTCCGTTTTTTCTCTATCCCGATATGAAAGCAAATCCCCATTCTGATCAACCACTGTCACATTTGCTGCAGTCAAACCCGGCACACTACTTGCAACCAGATGAACAATCGCATCTACCTGTCTACGATCCAAGGAACGCCCATGAAATAAAGTCAAAAGAACAGAAGCCGTTGGTTTTTGCTGATCCCTTACAAAAACGGATGCCTTACTCATTGCTAGATGCACGCGCGCATGCTCAATCGCATCCATCGATTGAATTGTCCTACCCAACTCACCTTCCAGCGCTCGCTGGAAATTGACCTGCTCTAAAAATTGGGATGTCCCAATTTTTTGGTTTTCCATGACCTCAAAACCAACACCACCTGCCTTAGGCAGACCATCTGAGGCAAATTTCAAACGCAACCCATGAACCATCTCAACAGGAACAAGAATGGAACCACCACCATTTGTAATCTTGTACGGCACACTCATCTGATCCAATGCTGCAATGATCTGTCCGCCGTCTTTTTCTGAAAAGCCGGAATACAAAACGCTATATTCTGTCTTTTGCGTCCATAACCAAATCCCCGTTCCAATAGCAATCAAAAATGCCGCTAACACTGCTATTGTGATATTGCGAATACGAGGTTCTTGCAATCTTTCCCTAATTCGCATAACACGCTGCAAATAGGGACTCAACTCTCTTTCTGGAATAGGATTCTCTTCTTCTGCCACCGCCTCCTCAGAGAGTGGCGCATCATTTGTCGTTTCAGTTTGAACAGCCTCGTTAGCAGGCGCAGCTTCAGACGTCTCCTCTGCTGCTGTTGATGCAGCTATCTCATTTGACAATCCAGGTTCTTCTGCTACCGCCATTTTTATTCTCCAGGCTGACTGTAAGTGAGGTCAATGGTCATTTCTAGAATATGCTTACCCTTAAAAAAACGCATTAAGGGGAATTATGATTATTTCAATTGTCCTATTGAATGACCTTTTTTAAAGCGTGAAATAAAGCTGTTTTTTGCCGCTTTATTAGCGTTCGAAAAATACACATAAATGCTAAAGTGGTCAGCATCTGTTAATTCGTGTGCAAATAGACTTTTACACTTACAAAACTGATAAAAAGCATCTTGAGGACAAAAAAAATGATGGCTATTAATAACGATCAAATTCAAGCCATGCTTGCGCAAATCAGAGCAACTGCTGCGCAAGTCACCCCTCCAACCAATCAAGTCCAAAATGCTGCACAAAAAGTGCTTCCTGATGCAGCAGAAAAACCTCAAGAAACAAAAAAAATGGACTTTGCATCTGCTCTAAGAGCAACGCTAGACAGTGTCAATGATCTTCAAGTTAAATCGGAACGTTTAGGGGAAGAATTTGCTTTGGGCAATGACGATGTTCAATTATCGGATGTCATGATTTCCATGCAAAAAGCTAACATTGCCTTACAAACAACCGTTCAAGTAAGAAACAGGCTGGTTTCTGCCTATCAGGAAATCATGGGCATGCAAATCTAACCTTAAGATAGAACATTAGTTTGCATATAAAGATCGCTCATTTAAAAACGAAAGCATCACATCACCAATTCTAGGTTTCTGATTTAAAGAGCAAATCATGCCCTTAAATTTTCTTGTAATGCGTTCGGCACGAAAGAATTTCAATCGTATTATCGGAAACCCGATACACTAATCGATTGACATGATCAATTCTACGACTCCAGAATCCTTGAAACTCATATTTAAGTTCTTCTGGTTTTCCAATTCCAGTCGTTGGTGTACGTTCGATATCTTTTAATAATAAATGAATACGTTTAAGCGTCTTCTTATCCTGCTGCTGCCAATACAAATAATCTTCCCACGCACTATCGGTCCATAATTTATTCATCTATTAAAACCTCGTGCAGTTTGACATTACCTGCTTTTAATTGCTTTAAACTTTTTCGCAAAAAAGCCATGTTTTCTTCACTATAAAAAGGATCTCCAGATGGCCGAAACGGAAGAGCATTTTCACGGACCATCTGAGCAATAAAAATTCTGACTGCTGAAGCAAGATCTAGCCCCATACTTTTTGCAACTGCCTGGGCTTTATTTTTTAACTCTTCATCAATTCTAATTTGCAAATTTGCCATAACGCCCTCCTTTCATCAGAATTTTATTATAATCCATATCATTACTAACTTAATGAATATCATTACATTGTGCGAATAAGAAAAAAGAAAGAGAGGAACTATCCATATTCATCCTTTCCGAATCCAATAAATCTGGACTGGCATATCCAATTAAATTGTCGTTTTCTTTAAAAATGGGGCATTTTAAGATGTAGTTAACATCCCCTATCGAATTGCCGAAAGACGGCAAATGAATGGCAACTTATATGAAATGAAGCTCACTTTGCAAAACCGCACTGAACTGAAACATCCTTTATTTCGTCAGGATCCTTCTTTGACGTTCCAAGTGCGTAATATAACGTTGAAGTAGTGCTTCAACCGCTCTAGACATTTGAACAAATCTACATCCGATACGACGCTGGCGAGAACCTTCAACAGCAACATCAAAAGTATTACGGATTTCGATGGATACCGTTATTGGTTCGACCTCAGGCAACTGTAATTGACATCTCGTATAGACCTTACCGATTGTGCTATCAAACCTCAGGGTTTTATCTACCATATTTATCCCTGTGGTACTTAGATTACGAATTTCTGCAGTGAATGTTGACTTGACATCTCCCGGTCCGATTACAGGAATATCAATCTTACTGCCGGATACGGATATACGGAAATTTTCGCGACGTTGTAAACGAGTAAGACCCTCTGGGAACGGAACCCCAAAAACAGGAACGCCATCCAATTTATATGGATAAAGTTTCGTTACAGAAAAAGAAATGGTGACTTTGTCCTGTTTACCATCCAGTTCCACAATAGGACTTTTCAACACTATGGCAAATTCGGAAAGTGGAATATGTGCATCCACAAGCAACATTTTGTTTTTTACATCTACATTGACAATATCTACATCCAAATTTTCCTGTTTACCTGGAAAAGTCATACGAAGCTTTTGTCCTGCAGACTGGAGATCTTTAAAAATTTTCCCCATTTCGATAGATGAGGTTACTTGGAATTTGGACAAATCCTCTTTTTTTAGATTACCTACGACCATTCTTTCTCTCTCATTTATCAATGCATAAACGATTACTTCTTCACTTCTCTTTTTCTTTCTACCAATTTACCATAGCCACGACCAAATCAAATTCCTCTTATTAAAAGAATAACAAAAAAACAACTAAATTCTCAAGAAGGATTTTCTCTAAGAACGGCCAATATCAATGAAATTATCGAGGTCTTCGGTTACTTCACGTATTAGCCCATTATTCTGACCAGGATAATGGTGAATGAGTAGCGAAAAAAATCTGACTATATTTATTATCGACAAAAAACGGATTTTCTTTAAAAAGACTTCTCAATTTACTCTTTATCAACGTAAACGATTTTTTAAATAATATCCTTTTGCGCTCACAAAATAGAAAAGCACCCCAAGCACACCAACAAACCAAATCGTCCAGAAAGCAGCATAGTACCCAAAATGTTCAGCAATAGCCCCACCTAAAAAAATGCCCAAGCCCATTCCCACATCCCATGAAACCAGAAATGTTGAATTGGCTGTACCCCGTTGTTCATTAGATGCGAGATCTAAAAACATGGTTTGAAAAGCAGGAGAAATATAACCTAATCCAAATCC
>JAZUNA010000066.1:0-28743 GCA_045603905.1 Oxalobacter sp.
ATAAGTAATACGAGTTCATTAATGGCATTACTTAGAACCCATCCTCCTATTGAAAAACGGATTGAAGCTTTGCGAAATAGTGCTATTTAATTGTTTTACATTAGAGTTGGTCAGTAAAGGAAACAGTTATGGCTCAATTTTTTCAAATTCATCCGGATAATCCACAACAACGTTTGATTAAACAAGCTGCTCAGATTGTAAAAACTGGAGGTGTTATTGCTGTTCCGACGGATGCTTGTTATGTACTTGTTTGTCGTATTGAAGATAAAAGTGCTTCTGATAGATTAAGACAAATACGTCAAGTTGGTGAAAAACACCATCTAACTTTGATGTGTCGTGATTTAAGAGAAATTGCTTCATATGCGAAAGTCGATAACAGTCAGTTTAGAATGTTGAAAACAGCAATGCCAGGATCTTTTACTTTTATTCTCGAAGCAACAAAAGAAGTTCCTCGTCGCTTAAGTCATCCTTCTCGAAAAACTATTGGTATTCGAGTGCCGGATAATCGTATTATGCAAATGTTGTTAGAAGAGGTAGGAGAACCCCTTATAGGGACAACACTTGTTTTGCCAGATGAAGATGACCCATTAACAGATCCTGAAATCATTAAAGAAAAGTTAAAAAACCAAGTTGATGCTATTGTAGATGGAGGCGCATGTAGTTTTATTCCAACAACTGTCATTGATATAACAGAAAAAGAACCTGTTTTAGTTCGCAATGGTGGTGGAGATGCCAGTATTTTTGGTTTGTAGTTCTTTAATATAAAAGGGGATAAACTTCATTAATAATAGGTCAGTAATTTTTCTGATAAAAATTCCCCAATGAATGACACGTTATATACGATTGCTGTTTGGGCATTGCCAGTTATATTTGCCATTACATTGCATGAGGCTTCTCATGCATATGTAGCAAAGTATTTTGGAGATAATACAGCCTATTCTCTTGGAAGAATGAGCATTAATCCAATTAAGCATGTTGATTTGCTGGGAACTATTATTATTCCAGTCGCATTAGTTTTACTAAACAGCTCTTTTGTTTTTGGTTATGCCAAACCAGTTCCAGTCAATTTTAGTAATTTGCGTAATCCTCGCAGTAGTTCAGCATGGGTCGCTTTAGCTGGTCCTGCTTCTAATTTAAGTATGGCATTATTTTGGCAAATTTTTAAAATTCTGCTTGTTATTTTTGGTATGCAAGGACCTTTTTTACTTAAAATGGCGGAAGCTGGTGTCATAATTAATCTTGTTCTATTTGCTTTTAATCTTTTTCCAATTCCACCATTAGATGGAGGCAGAATTTTAACTAGTCTTTTGCCTTCTCGTATGGCTTGGAAATTTTCTCGAATAGAACCTTATGGTTTTTTTATTGTTCTTGCGCTAGTTTATTTTAAAATGTTGAATTATTGGATGCGTCCGTTAATGTATATCGGAGCAACTATTGTTCAAACAGTTATTTATCCCATTACCTTTTTTTTACGTTAGTGTGAATTATCATGTATCCTGCTAGAGTTATCTCCGGTATGCGCCCAACAGGTGCTATGCATTTAGGTCATTTTCATGGGGCCCTTAAAAATTGGGTTCGGATTCAAAATGAAGTTGAGAGTCTTTTTTTTGTTGCCGATTGGCATGCATTAACAACACACTATGATGAGTCTGAAACAATAGAACGAAGCACGTGGGATATGATAATTGATTGGCTTGCGGCTGGCATTGATCCAGAAAAAGCATCAATTTTCATTCAATCAAAAGTTATGGAACATGCTGAGTTGACTTTATTGTTTGCTATGTCTACACCATTAAGTTGGCTTGAAAGAGTTCCGACTTACAAAGATCAGATAGAAAAAATTTCCCATAAAGATTTATTGACATATGGCTTTTTGGGTTATCCTTTGATGCAAGCTGCAGATGTGCTCATATATAGAGCTAGCCAAGTTCCTGTCGGAGAAGACCAAATTCCGCATATTGAATTTATGCGTGAGATTGCACGTCGTTTTAATCATATGTACGGGCGTGAAAAAGATTTTGCAGAAAAAGCACAAGTGGCTGTAAAAAAATTAGGAGGGAAAGCTTCAAAGCAATTTCTTTCGTATCGAACTGAATATCAGGAAAAAGGAAATGTTCAGGCACTTGTTGAAGCCAAATTACTTCTGGACAAAGCAGGCAGTTTATCAATGGCTGATCGTGAAAGGCTTATCGGATGGTTAGAAGGTACGGGTAAGCAAATATTAATTGAACCAGAAGCCTTGTTAACTGAAGCATCCCGCTTACCAGGATTGGATGGACAGAAAATGTCTAAAAGTTATGGTAATGCTATTTCTCTTCGTGAGAATCCAGATGATGTACGCAAAAAAATACGAACCATGCAAACAGATCCTGCTCGAGTTCGACGTACGGATCCAGGTACGCCTGAGAAATGTCCAGTTTGGCAATTTCATGAAGTTTATTCTGATAGTGATACAAAAGAATGGGTGCAGAAAGGATGCCGTTCAGCAGGTATTGGTTGTATAGAATGTAAGCAACCTGTTATGGAGGCAATTATTCGCGAACAGGAACCTTTTCATGAACGAGCTCAGCAGTATTTAGATAAGCCAGCTTATGTTCGAGAAATTGTTAATGCTGGATGTGAAAAGGCACGTGGTTTGGCAAAAGAGACTATGCGTGATATTCGTGAGGCAATGGGATTAAGTTACGAAAATAAAGTCTAGTGAATTAAGCAATCTTATTAATATTGCAGTGTATTAAAAAGTGTTGTTAGTTTGCTAGGTTATTTATTTTCAGCTATAATTTACAAAGTAAATAAGTTCAATCCAACTATTAGCGCCTACATATTTAGAATCCAATAAATAAGTTTCTACCGAATAAAAAGGAATGTATTCGGTAACTTAGTGCGGCCTAATGATGTGGTGCGGCTATAGAAACTAGACAGGAGTTACCTTTGTCATTTCCGTTAGGTCAACCAGTACCAGCTATTCTGGCCTTGGCTGATGGTACTATTTTCCGTGGTTATTCCATTGGTGCAGAAGGCCAAACATCGGGAGAGGTCGTTTTTAATACTTCCATAACCGGTTATCAAGAAATTTTGACAGATCCCAGTTATAGTCATCAGATTGTTACATTAACTTATCCTCATATTGGTAATACTGGGGTAAATCCAGAGGATGTTGAATCAAATCGTATCCAGGCGGCAGGGCTGATTGTGAAAGATATTCAGCCTTTGACATCTAATTTTAGAACTACACAATCACTTCCTGATTATTTGAAAGAAAATAATATTGTGGCAATTATGGGTATTGATACTCGAAAATTGACACGTATTTTAAGGGAGAAAGGCGCTCAAACTGGCGCTATTGTGACTGGAACGGATGAGAAAGCGGCTTTAGAAAAGGCGCGTTCTGCAAAATCACTTACAGGTCTTGATCTTGTTAAAGAAGTTACAACAAGTAAACCGTATGAGTGGACAGAAACAAAATGGCGCTTGGAAACAGGGTACGGCAAGTTAGAAGATCCCAAATACCACGTTGTTGCATTTGATTATGGTATCAAATACAACGTTCTACGTATGTTTGCCGAGCGAAATTGCCGTGTTACTGTTGTTCCTGCGCAGACAACAGTTAAAGAGGTTTTATCTTATAACCCGGACGGGATATTTTTATCAAATGGTCCTGGTGATCCACAACCTTGTACTTATGCCATAGAAACAGCTAAGACATTAATTGATCAGGAAATACCTGTATTTGGTATTTGTCTTGGTCTTCAAATTATGGCATTAGCATCAGGTGCAAAAATTAAAAAATTGAAGTTTGGACACCACGGTGTCAATCACCCTGTTCAGGATTTGGATACAGGAAAAGTGATAATTACTTCGCAAAACCATAGTTTTGTTGTCGACGCAGAAACACTTCCTTCTAATTGTCGAATAACGCATCGTTCTCTTTTTGATGGCACTTTGCAAGGATTTGAACGTACAGATAAACCTGCATTTTGTTTTCAGGGACACCCAGAAGCTTCTTCTAACCCAGGTGATGTTGGTTCTCTTTTTGACCGTTTCATCGCCATGATGGAGAAAGCGAAACAAAAATAACAGCGAAAAATATGCCTAAACGTACAGATATTAAAAGCATTCTTATTATAGGGGCCGGTCCTATTGTTATTGGACAGGCATGTGAATTTGACTACTCCGGTGCACAGGCTTGTAAAGCTTTACGTGAAGAAGGATACAAAGTCATTCTGGTAAACAGTAATCCTGCAACTATTATGACTGATCCAGAAATGGCGGATGTCACTTTTATTGAGCCTGTCAACTGGCGTGTTGTTGAACGTATTATTGAAAAAGTACGTCCAGATGCTATTTTGCCTACTATGGGTGGGCAAACTGCATTAAATTGTTCACTAGATTTGTATAACAATGGTGTTCTCAAAAAATATGGCGTGGAGCTAATTGGTGTTTCTCCAGAGGCTATTGATAAAGCGGAAGACCGATCCAAGTTTAAGGAGGCGATGACAAGAATAGGTTTGGAATCGGCTCGTTCTGGTATTGCTCATTCTCTTGAAGAAGCTTGGGAAGTTCAGAAGACGATGGGATTTCCTGTAATTATTCGCCCATCTTTTACATTGGGTGGAACTGGAGGAGGAATTGCATACAACAGCGAAGAGTTTGAAACCATTTGTCGAAGAGGAATTGAAGCATCTCCTACCAATGAATTGCTGATTGAGGAATCTGTCATTGGGTGGAAAGAAATGGAGATGGAGGTTATCCGGGATAAAGCAGACAATTGTATTATTGTTTGTTCCATTGAAAATCTTGATCCAATGGGAATTCATACAGGTGATTCGATTACTATTGCTCCTGCTCAAACCTTAACGGATAAAGAATATCAAATCATGCGGGATGCATCTATAGCCATTCTTCGTGAAATTGGAGTAGAAGCGGGTGGTTCTAATGTTCAATTCGCAATCAATCCGAAAGACGGTCGTATTATTGTGATTGAAATGAATCCACGTGTTTCACGGTCTTCTGCTTTGGCATCAAAAGCAACTGGTTTCCCAATTGCAAAAGTTGCTGCAAAATTGGCAGTTGGTTTTACACTGGATGAATTAAGAAATGATATGACTGGCGGTGCAACACCAGTTTCTTTTGAGCCGACTATTGATTATGTTGTAACCAAAGTACCTCGTTTTACTTTTGAAAAATTTCCTTTAGCTGACCCACATTTGACAACTCAAATGAAGTCGGTTGGGGAAGTTATGGCAATTGGCCGAACATTCCAAGAATCTTTCCAAAAAGCTTTACGCGGTTTGGAAGTGGGTGTTGACGGCATGAATGAAAAAACAAAGGATATTGAAGTTATCCGGGAAGAGTTAGGCGAGCCTGGTCCAGAGCGCATATGGTATATAGGAGATGCTTTTGCTCAAGGATTTACAGTTCAAGAAGTTTTTGAACTAACAGATATTGATCCTTGGTTCCTTGCTCAAATCAAAGATATCGTTGATATTGAGCTTTGGCTGGATACACAAAAATTAGGCGATTTGGATAGAGATACTCTTTTTAGATTGAAACAAAAAGGTTTTTCGGATCGTCGATTAGCATCTCTCTTAAAAACGACAGATGAAGCTGTTCGCAAAAAACGTCATGAGCTAAATATCCGTCCTGTCTATAAGCGTGTCGATACTTGTGCCGGCGAATTTGAAACAAATAAAGCTTATATGTATTCATCTTACGATGAAGAATGTGAGGCAAATCCTTCCGATCGTCAAAAAATTATGGTGCTTGGTGGAGGACCAAATCGGATTGGACAGGGTATTGAGTTTGATTATTGCTGCGTGCATGCAGCAATGGCAATGCGTGAAGACGGCTATGAAACGATTATGGTGAACTGTAATCCAGAAACTGTTTCAACGGATTATGATATTTCAGATCGTTTATATTTTGAGCCATTGACATTGGAAGATGTACTTGAAATTGTTGAGTTGGAAAAGCCAATAGGAGTTATTGTCCAGTATGGTGGTCAAACCCCGTTAAAATTAGCGTTGGATTTAGAGAAAAATGGAGTTCCAATTATCGGAACTTCTCCAGATATGATTGATGCAGCTGAAGATCGCGAACGCTTTCAACAATTGCTGCAGAAATTAGATTTACGTCAGCCTCCAAATCGCACTGCTCGTACTGAAGAAGAAGCATTAAAGATGGCGCAAGAAATTGGTTATCCGTTAGTGGTTCGCCCTTCTTATGTACTTGGCGGACGTGCAATGGAAATTGTCCATGAGCAAAATGCTTTGGAACGCTATATGCGAGAAGCTGTTAAAGTTTCAAATGACTCTCCAGTATTGTTAGATCGTTTCTTAAATGATGCTATAGAGGTTGATGTTGATTGTATTTCTGATGGAACGAGTACGTTTATTGGTGGGGTAATGGAGCATATTGAACAGGCAGGGGTTCACTCAGGTGACTCAGCGTGTTCTTTACCGCCTTATTCATTATCAAGTGAAACTGTAAATGAGTTAAAACGTCAAACAGGATTAATGGCAAAAGCACTAAATGTTGTTGGTTTGATGAATGTACAGTTTGCTATTCAAAAAGAAGAAGTCAATGGGGAATTGAGAGATAAAGTATTTGTACTCGAAGTTAATCCGCGTGCTTCAAGAACGGTTCCATTTGTCTCAAAAGCAACAGGGTTACCATTAGCAAAGATTGCTGCAAGATGCATGGTTGGTAAAACACTGGACGATCAAGGTGTTATCAAAGAAATGATTCCTCCTTACTACAGTGTTAAGGAAGCTGTTTTCCCATTTATTAAATTCCCAGGAGTTGATACGATTTTAGGACCTGAAATGAAATCGACTGGTGAAGTCATGGGAGTTGGAAAAACTTTTGGCGAAGCTTATGTTAAATCTCAAATGGGAGCTGGAGTTCTTTTACCTCGTTCAGGCAAAATATTTATTTCGATTAAGGACAGTGATAAACCTCGTGCAGTAAAAGTTGCAAAAGAATTGATTCGTTTAGGTTTTTCAATTGTTGCAACACGTGGCACTGCTGAAAGAATACGTGAAGCCGGAATGGAAGTTGAAACCATTAATAAAATGGCGGAAGGTCGTCCACATGTTGGCGATTTACTCAAAAATGGTGAAATTGCGTTGGTAATCAACACGGTTGAAGAACGAAGAAATGCAATTGCAGATTCTCGTACAATTAGGACATCAGCTTTAGCAGCTCGTGTAAATGCGATTACAACTATTGCTGGTGCAGAAGCTAGTGTACAAGGCATGGAATATTTAGATGATATTCATGTCTATGATTTACAGAGTTTGCATAAAACTTTACACTAAATAATAAACATATCATTTTTGCGAGGTCAGATTGGCATGACAAGCCATGCCAAGAGTGACCTCGCTAACTTTTGGAGTAGTAAATTTATGTCAAGCAATATGGGGATGATTCCAGTTACTGTGCTCGGTGCAAAAAAAATGCGTGATGAATTGCACAGGTTAAAGACTAAAGATAGATATGAAGTAATACAGGCGATTGCGGAAGCGCGTTCACATGGTGATTTGTCCGAAAATGCAGAGTATGAGGCAGCAAAAGAGAGACAAGGGTTATTGAGGGAAGAATTGCTGAATTAGAAGCAAAATTAAGTTCAGCTCAAGTAATTGATCCAACTACTTTGAATGTAGATGGGAAGATTGTTTTTGGTGCGACTGTATTGCTTGAAGATTTGGATAATGGCAAACAAGTTCGTTATCAAATTGTTGGAAATGATGAAGCTGATTTAAAAGAAATGAAAGTTTCAATTACCTCTCCTATTGCTAGAGCCATGATTGGTAAATATGCAGGAGAAGTAATTGAAGTTGAGGCGCCATCAGGTATTCGGGAATATGAGGTATTGGAAGTACTTTATATTTAGTAATTAGGAAAGACTTTTTTTCTTAATACTAATTTGCCTTTTTTTTGCTCGTTTTATTTTGCCTCCAGCAGTAATACGTTCATTTCCTTTTAGTAGGACTTTTTTTACTCGTTTATTGTTATTTCCAAAGTTAGAGACAGTTACTTTAACCTCTTTTACTTGAAGAGAGCTTTTATTTTTTGAAGTTGAAGAGGTTTTTTCTTTTTTAGGACGGTAAATAACTAGAAGTTTCCCAATGTGCTGGACAGGCGCAGCATTTAAGGTAGAACAGATGGTTTGGTATATATTGACTCTATGAGGACGGTCATCTCCAAATACACGGATTTTGATGAGTCCGTGAGCATCCAAACAATTGTTAATTTCTTTGAGAACATTTTCTGTTAATCCTGCTTCACCAATCATGACAACAGGATTGAGATTATGAGCTTGTTCTCGAAAAGCTTGTCGCTGAGAAGAAGTTAATTTCAACATAAGATTTTCCCTAAAAGGATATTGTGCCAATGGCAAGAAATAAATTCAACAAAAGCTGGATGAACAATCATTTAAAAGATCCATTTGTTAAATTTGCGCAAAAGGATGGTTATCGATCTAGAGCGGCATATAAGCTAATGGAGATAGATGAAGATGTCAAATTACTTAAAAGTGGACAAGTAATTGTTGATTTAGGAGCATCCCCTGGAAGTTGGTCACAATATGTTGTTCGTAAATTGGGAAATAAGGCAGGAGTTATTAATGGAGTTATCGTAGGTATTGATATTTTACCTATGGAAGATATTTTTGGAGTTCAATTTCTACAGGGGGATTTTAGAGAGGAAGATGTTGTTTCAAAATTGGGTACAATGCTAGAGGGGCGCAAGGTAGATGTTATTCTTTCAGATATGGCGCCTAATTTATCTGGAATTGCGTCAACTGATGCTGCTAGGATGGAAGAGTTATTAGATATAGCATTGGAATTTGCGCAAACTTATTTGAAACCTGAAGGTGCTTTTTTGGCAAAATGTTTTAATGGAATAGGTTATAACGATATACTTTCTAAATTTCGAGAACAATTTCAATTTGTTGTCTCTAAAAAACCTAAAGCAAGTAGAAATCAATCTTCAGAAATTTATTTATTGGGACGTAATTTAAAAGAAAATGAAATGAGTTAAATAAATCTTGAAATTAGTCATTTCAGCTCTATATAGATATTCTGAATCTAAGTTTATAAATTTGGTATACCTGTATTCTTTTGAAATAAAGCTTATTTTTCAAACTGATGCGAAGTATTAGAAATACAGGTAAAATGCAAGAATATAATAAAGAGGCATTAAAAGCTTGAGGTGTTATTGTGCATAATATGTTTGTCAGGTCCGCCGTATGGGGGGCTATTATCGTCATTCTTCTTATGAGTTTCCACTATTTTTCTAGTGGAGATGCTACATCAGGGGCTGCACCTATTCAGTATTCTGAATTTCTTGAAGAAGTAAAAGCAAGACGTGTTAAAGACGTTGTTATTGAGGATAGAGTTCTTGTTGCTAATATGACCGATGGACGCAAGGTCAAGACAGGCATAACCTATTTAGATAGAGGGTTAATTGGTGATTTGGTTGATAATGGCGTCAAATTTGATGTAAAACAACCAGAAGAACCATCTTTCTTATCACAAATTTTTGTGTCATGGTTCCCTATGTTGCTTCTGATAGGGGTATGGGTCTTTTTCATGCGCCAAATGCAAGGTGGAGGAAAAGGCGGTGCCTTTTCTTTTGGAAAATCAAAAGCTCGCATGATTGATGAAAAGAGCAATAACATAACTTTTGGTGATGTTGCTGGCTGTGATGAGGCAAAAGAAGAAGTTGTTGAAATTGTTGAATTTTTACGTGACCCTAATAAGTTTCAGAAGTTAGGTGGAAGAATTCCTCGTGGACTTTTATTAGTTGGACCTCCGGGAACAGGTAAAACGTTATTGGCACGAGCAATTGCAGGCGAAGCAAAAGTACCTTTCTTTTCTATTTCTGGTTCAGATTTTGTAGAAATGTTTGTTGGTGTTGGTGCATCACGTGTACGTGACATGTTTGATATAGCCAAGAAACATTCGCCTTGTATTATTTTTATCGATGAGATTGATGCTGTTGGACGTCATCGCGGTGCTGGTATGGGAGGTGGTAATGACGAACGGGAGCAGACTTTGAATCAATTACTTGTTGAAATGGATGGTTTTGAGCCAAATTCTGGCGTTATTGTTGTTGCGGCAACAAACCGTTCAGATGTGCTTGATAAAGCACTTTTAAGACCTGGTCGTTTTGATCGTCAAGTTGTTGTTGGTTTACCAGATATTCGTGGTCGTGAACAAATTCTTTTTGTGCATATGCGAAAAGTTCCAATTGCAGCGGATGTAAAAGCCGATGTAATTGCAAGAGGTTCCCCTGGATTTTCTGGCGCGGATCTTGCTAATTTAGTCAATGAGGCTGCACTTTTTGCCGCTCGTCGTAATAAACGACTTGTTGAAATGCAAGATTTTGAAGACGCAAAAGATAAGATTTTAATGGGGCCTGAGCGTAAGTCATTTGTGATGCGTGAGGAAGAGCGTAGAAATACGGCTTATCATGAATCTGGGCATGCTGTTGTTGCTAAGTTGCTTCCAAAATCAGATCCAGTTCATAAAGTTACTATCATGCCGAGGGGACATGCATTAGGTTTGACATGGCAGTTGCCAGAGCATGACCAAATAAATATGTATAAGGATAAAATGCTTGAGCAAATTGCGATTCTTTTTGGAGGGCGAGTTGCTGAAGAACTCTTTATGCATCAAATGTCAACTGGTGCATCAAATGATTTTGAACGGGCAACAAAGATTGCGAGAGCAATGGTAACTCGTTATGGTATGTCTGAAACATTGGGAACAATGGTATATGAAGACACAGAGCAAGATATGTTCTATGGTGGACGCATGTCAGCGAAAACAGTTTCCGAAGCAACTCAGCAAAAAGTAGATAATGAAATTCGTTCTATTCTTGATCAACAATATGAATTAGCACGTAAATTACTGCATGAGAATCGGGATAAAGTTGAAAAGATGGCAGAAATGTTATTGGAGTGGGAAACTTTAGATTCTGATCAGGTAAATGACATTATGGAGGGAAATGATCCTCGTCCACCTAAATCAGGAACACCATTGGCAACTGCATCGGAAGATCAGTCAGGTGATGTATCAGAAAATGTAACTGCACCAGCATAATATGATTTGATGTAAAAAGAAAAGGGCGAGAAGAAATTCTGGCCCTTTTTCCTTTAAGGATTAAATAAAAAATGACTGCTTTTTTTCAGTGTGGACGTTATAGGTTTCAATTGGATGATAACCGTCCTCTGGTTATGGGAATTTTAAATATTACGCCAGATTCATTTTCTGATGGTGGAAAATATTTCACTCAAGCGACAGCGCTAAAACGTGTTGAGCAAATGATTAATGAAGATGTTGATATTATTGATATTGGTGCAGAATCGACGCGTCCAGGTATTGAGCCTGTATCGTTACAAGCAGAATTAGATCGAATTATGCCAGTTGTTGAAGCGCTAAAAGATTGTGGTAAGCCGCTTTCGATTGATACGTATAAACCAGAAGTTATGGTAGCTACGCTAAATGCTGGTGCAGATATGATCAATGATATAACAGGATTCCGTTCTCAAGCAGCTATTCATGCAGTTGCAAAAAGTGATTGTGGGCTATGTGTCATGCATATGCAAGGCGAACCCAAGACTATGCAGGAAGCACCTCAATATCAGGATGTTTTAAAAGAAGTGACTTTTTTTTTGAAAAATCAAGTAATGCATCTTGAAAATGCTGGTGTAACTAGAGAAAGAATTTGTATAGATCCAGGTTTTGGTTTTGGAAAAACAATTGAACATAATCTTTTACTTTTAAAAAATATAGGACTATTACAGAAAGGTTTTGAATTACCTGTTTTGGTAGGTCTTTCTCGTAAATCTATTATTGCTTCAATTACAAAAAAGGATGTATCAAAACGTTTAGCTGGAAATTTAGGAGCAGTACTATCAGCCGTTGCCTATGGGGCCAAAATTGTTCGTGTACATGATGTTGGAGAAACAGTTGATGCGCTTAAAGTATGGTGTGCAACAAGGTAAAATATTAAATTTATTGAATACTTATTTGAGAAATAATGACTAGGAAATATTTTGGAACAGATGGAGTAAGAGGACGTGTTGGTGTGACACCAATAACACCTGATTTTGTGATGCGATTGGGTTATGCTGCAGGAAAGGTTTTAACGCGATCTAGAACATCTGCAATTCAGCCAACAGTACTTATAGGAAAAGATACACGTATTTCTGGTTATATGCTAGAAGCTGCTTTACAAGCTGGATTGTCTGCTGCAGGTGTAGATGTCTTGCTTTCTGGTCCAATGCCAACACCTGCGGTAGCTTATTTAACCCGAGCTTTACGAATAGCGGCAGGAATTGTTATTTCCGCTTCTCATAATCCATACGATGATAATGGCATTAAATTCTTTTCGTCATCAGGAAATAAATTACCAGATGAAATGGAATTGGAAATTGAGGGGATGATAGATCGTCCAATGGAATGTGCTAAGTCTGATGCATTAGGAAAAGTAAAACGTTTGGATGATGCACAAGGGCGCTATATTGAATTTTGCAAAAGTACTTTTCCAAATGACTTAAATTTACATGGCATGAAAATTGCTGTTGATTGTGCTCATGGTGCTGCGTATCACATAGCTCCTCATGTTTTCCATGAATTAGGCGCAGAAGTTATTGCTATTGGAATTCAACCAAATGGTGAAAATATAAATGATAATTGCGGTGCTACGTCTCCTTCAGCGCTTGCTGACGTAGTAGTTAAACATAATGCTGATATTGGTATTGCTTTTGATGGCGATGCAGATAGAGTCGTTATGGTTGATGAGAGGGGGCAGATATATAACGGTGATCAACTTCTTTATTTGATGGTTAAAGATCGTATTTCACAAGAAAAAGTTGAAGGAGTTGTGGGTACTTTAATGACCAATATGGCTTTGGAAGTCGCGTTTAATAAAATGGGTATTGGTTTTGAGCGTGCGGCAGTTGGTGATCGTTATGTGTTAGAAGCGCTACATAAACGAGGTTGGAAATTAGGAGGTGAGGGATCTGGACATTTGCTTTGTCTAGACAAACATACAACTGGTGATGGTATTGTATCAGCGCTTCAGGTTCTTTCTGCTTTAAAAAGGCATCAAGTTACCTTATCAGAATATTGCAGTGATCTTACACTTTTTCCTCAGACATTAATAAATGTGCGTATTTCTTCAGGTTTTGATTGGAAGAAAAGTGAAACTCTCGTAAAAGAAAAAGAAAGAGTAGAAAATGAACTTGGTAAAAGTGGTCGAGTGCTAATAAGAGCTTCAGGAACAGAGCCTTTATTACGTGTTATGGTTGAAGCTGAAAGTAAGGAATTGTCACAAGTGATGGCTGAAAGAATTGTAGATTATTGCAAGGCAGAAGTGGCATAATATAAAAAAGTTACAAAAAAACATAAAAACTTATTGACCATAATCTAATATAGAGTTATCATTTTGTCTTTCGGGGCGTAGCGCAGCCTGGTAGCGCATCTGATTTGGGATCAGAGGGTCGGATGTTCGAATCATCTCGCCCCGACCAGAATTCAAAAGGGTTACAGTATCTCTGTAACCCTTTTATTTTTTCAGATTAAATATAGAATCAATCCATAATTTGTCACCATCCTTGAAGGGTATATTCATCTTTGATGTTGTAATTTATCAATTTCTGGGGAAATGGAAATTGCTTGGGGTGTATCAAAACTTTTTAAATGTTTGAATAAGGCTTCTGTTATTTCTATTGCCTAAATAACTTGAAGATAACTGACCACGGACTATAAGAGAGAGTTTTTCTTTGATAAAAATGAATATACTAGTAAAACGAGAAGTACAACTTTATAATAAATAATTTTGAACTTTTCTGCTTTTGAAATTGAAAACACTATATGTCAAAAGAAATGGAATTTACCATTTTCTTTTTGCTCCTATACTAGTTATTTGTCTTTGCGTTTTGCCATTGGCAAACTGGTTTTTATTGGATCATGATACTGCTATTCGTGTTACCTATATCGCTGATCGCTATGTCACGATAGGACTTTATATTATTGCTTTGTTGGTAGTCTATTTTTGTCGTCCGATAGACAATGATCGTAAACAAAATTGTATTTTCTGGTTATTTGAATTTGTCATACTTGGTGCTCTATTTCGTGAAATGGGTATCCAGCATTGGCTAACGCAAACTGATACAACAGCTTTAAAAATAAGATTTTTTTTAAATCCTAATAATCCATTACACGAAAAAATTATTGCAGGGCTTTTCTTTTTGATATGGATAGTCATAGCTCTTTATTTACTCAAACGCTATACCCTTTTTGTTATTAGGGAATTTTTCCGGGGTAATGCGGTTGTTTGGACTATTATGACAACTTGTGCTGTTACCGTTTGCACCAAATTTATTGATCGTTTTCCTGCTAACTATAGACGATATGCTGGAGAAGCACTGTCGCCATTTTGGAATGTGGGATGTGCTTCATTTGAAGAAATTTGTGAGGCTTATATACCGATTCTAATTATGGTTGCAGCTATTCAATTTCTACATCATAGAATTAGAGTTGATTAAATAAAACTTGTTAATTTTGAATCAGGTTGTTGATAGAGTGTTTTAAAAAATCACTTTTACACTAAATAAACAATATCTTCATCTTTTTAATTGCACATTTTCAGATTCGATAACCATATCAAAAATATAAACAAAATTAGAAGTTTTTTCTGAAGAGTTTGCTATAGGGTATTTTTTTACTCTAAGGATATTTCTAATACCCGATTGAAACTGAAATCCCTCAATATTCTGATCTAAATCTTGCCATGGGGTAGTTTTTTGAGTTTTTATACCCTTATCATCATAGTAAATTTGGCGAACTTGAAAGCATTCTTTCTTAGATAAACCTGATTTATGACACGGAGTTTTTTGAGGAGCTATTTCAAGATAAATGATTTCACCATCACTATTAAAACGCGTTTCAGGAGTTGGTATACCAATGAATTTAAGCGTGTTTCCTTGATAAGTGTTTAGTGTTAAAAAGGTTTTTTCTTTATCTGAGGCAATGTTGTAAGTGACAGTTTTTTGGAGATATTTACTTATTTCGTCATCTAATGCAATTAATTTCTCATCACACATTTTTTTCGTGGCGGCAATAGATTCGAATAAAATTTCTTTTTCTTTAAGAAAATAAATACCATTTATGTTGTTACAGATATTGCTGATATTAAAGGATTGTTTTTTAAATTCAATTTGTATTGGTTTATCAGCTTGTATAAAAAGAACGGAGATAGGAGTTTCTTGTTTATCTTTTGCTTCTTGTAATTGCCAATAGTAGTTGGTTAGTTTTTCTTGTGGAGTGGAAGATAGTATAGTTTGATTTTGGTTAGAGGAATTAGCGCAACCAGCTAAAGATGTAAGCAATAATAACGCAGTCAAGTAGCGTTTCATGATTTTCCCCTATGTGTTTTATTAATGAAAAAATTATGACTTTTATATTTTATTCTAATGATAAAAGAATATTACTGTTGTTAAGATAGTGAATAGTTCTTTTTTATAATGGAAAAAGCAAAGCAGTATAATGATGATTAAAAATATCTTCTGAAGTAGTGAATTAGCCTAAACATAAGATATAGTAAAATTGCATCGAATACTGCATGAGATAAGCGTAATTAAAAATGAAAAGCTTCCAAATAATAAAAATGATAAACAAAGTAACAAAATTACTGGCGGGAATTTTTTTTACGGTAATTTGTGTTGCGGCATCAGCGTCAGAAGGTAGTTTTGAAGAAGGAATAAAAGCTTATGCTAGCGGTGATTACCCTAAGGCGTTTTCTTTTACTATGCAGGCAGCTCAATCAGGAGATCCTAGAGCACAGACGGCAGTAGGGTTGATGTATGAATTAGGTAGAGGAACAAAACGAAGTGCACGAGAGGCTGTCCGTTGGTATCGTCAAGCAGCTGAACAGAATTTTCCAATGGCATTTTTCAAAATGGGAGAAATGCATGAACATGGAATTGGCGTAAAACAAGATGATGAAGATGCTTTGTTTTGGTATCGCAAAGCTGCAAATGAAAATTATGGAGATTCAACTTATATTGTAGGTAGTTGGTATTACATCGGAAAAGGAACAAGAAAAGACTATTCTTTGGCGGCTAGGTGGTTTGAAAAAGCAGCAAAAAAAGGCAACCTTTCTGCACAAAAAAAATTAGCAGATATGTATATGAAAGCAGAAGGTGTTGTGCAAAGTGATGAGGAAGCAGCTCGATGGTATTTAAAAGCAGCGGATCAAGGTGATGCAGAATCTCAATACAATATGGGATTAATGTATGTATTTGGGCGTGGTGTTTATCAAGACGCTGCTGATGGGATGAAAATGTTTGAAAAGGCAGCGGCACAAGGTTATGCAGATGCTTATTATGAAATGGGGGTTATGAATCTCTATGGAGAAGGTCTTTGGATGAAAAATGAAGCAAAGGCTTTTGAATGGTTAAAAAAATCTGCTGAATCAGGTGATTCAAAAGGTATGTTTGTTTTAGGTACGATGTATCAAAAAGGAATAGCAACGGAGAAAGATGATGCTCAAGCTGTTCACTGGTATAAGGCAGCTGCTCATTTGGGGCATACTGAAGCTGCAACAGTACTAGGATTGATGTATGCGACAGGTGATGGAGTTTCTCAAGATATTGAACAGGCTGTAACTTGGATACAAAAGGCTGCTGTAAAAGGTGATGTTGCAGCTCAATTTAATTTAGGTGTTTTATATAGCAAAGAAGACCAAGGTATACCTGATTATGCGCAAGCTGCAGAATGGTTTAGAAAAGCAGCAGAACAAGGACATGCAGTTGCTCAATACAATTTAGGGTGGCTTTATGGTAATGGACAAGGTGTTCCATTTTCCGCAAACAGAACATTGTATTGGTTTGAAAAAGCTGCTCGACAAGGAAACGTTGACGCCCAATATTCATTAGGTATGTTATATGAAGAAGGATGGCATGTCGCTCCAGATCTAAAGAAAGCAGAAGAATGGTATAAATTAGCTGTAGCGCAAGGCGATGATAAAGCTAAAGAACGTTTAAATGCTTTAAAAGGTGTTAGTTCATCTTCTTTTGAAACAGAAAGAAAAGAGCCAGATTTCTGGCAGTAAGTTTTAAATAACAAGATTCTGGACAAAGTAAGTAAATGTATATTTGCTTGCAGTATGAGAGTTCAGGTATCGAAAATATAAAACAATAATTATCAGGAAAAAGGGATGAGAATTTCTCATACTTTTGCAAAAAATAGCCCAAAAATTTTATCTATCTTTTTCTTTATTTTTTCTATTTTTGGTTTTTCAAATCAAGTCTTAGCAGATGACTTTGCTGATGGAATAACTTTTTTCCGAAATGGGCAATATCAGCAAGCTTTCTCATCCTATATGAGAGCAGCTATAGCAGGACATCCTGGTGCTCAAAATAATGTTGGTAGGATGTATATGGAAGGTGTTGGTGTGACAAAAAATGAAAAAGTTGCATTAACCTGGTATAGAAAGTCTGCTAATCAAGGATTTGTTGTCGCACAACGTAATTTAGGAAAAGCTTATTATGAAGGGCGTGGAGTCAAAACAAATAAAGAAATAGCACTTTATTGGTTTAAAAAAGCTGGAGAGAGAAATGATTCTGTTTCTCAATATTTTGCAGGTTTACTTTATGCACAAGGGGATGGAATCAAAAGAAATTATGTACAAGCTCGTTATTGGTTAACTAAAGCTGCAGAGGGAGAAGATGTTAGTGCAATGTATTCTCTCGGTATGTTAAATGAAGTAGGTTTAGGAAAACCTCAAAACATTGAAGAAGCTTTAAAATGGTATCAAAAGGCAGCTTCTAAAGGACATAAGCAAGCTCATTCTCGATATAACGCTTTAAGTGAAGGTGGCGTTGCTGTTGCAATCAAACCGATAAAGGAAACTCGTTAAGTTTTATTTATTCCTGTTTATTTAATACGATTGATAGTGAGATTCCCTGATAAAAAATCAAACATATTGTTTTAAAGTCATCTTACAAATATTTTTGAAACTTGATATTTAAAAATGGCAACAATAGAAGAAATCCTTAGAAGACGGATGCGTATACCGGTTCCGAAGGAGAAAAAAAAGGTTACTTGGAATAATTTAATTGTTTTTGCAATTCCTTATCTTTGGGCTTTAATTTATCTAGTTGATCAAACGGTCATTTTTTTTCATTTGCCTGTTTCATGGTTTCATGAATTGTTGTTTTTTTTTACTGCAGTCGCTTTTTTTCTAGCATTTGTTTTTTCTCCTCGTGATGACGTAATTCCATGGGAGAAAGTATCAGAGCCTCGTCAAAGATCACTATTTTTTATTGCTTGTGCTTGTGCCATAACGGGTATCGTTCTTTTATGGTTTTTTGGCGCAGGTTTTTGGATATATATGAATTTGGCATTGGCTATTTTGACACTTTTTTGGTTAGTGTTACCGTATTTTGCTTTATCTGGAAATCTGGGTGCATTAAAACTGTTATTGTTTTCAATGCGTTTAGGAATAATTTGGTGGACTTCTACATTTGTTCTCTATGTAATCAGAGATGGTTCCAGTCAAATTATGAATAATAATTTTCCGGCTGGAGCTTTAGCTTTTTTAGGACTGACTTACTGGTGGTTTTTAAAATCAGCAAATTTTTTGATATCTGATGAGGTTGATAAATGGCCATCTTTTTTTTCGAAATGGGCTTTATTTTATTGGCTAGGATTGGCTCTCTCAGGTAGTTTAGTTTTGATATGGATTTTTACTGGTTTTACAAATACAGGGGTGGGTTGGTATGGAACAGCGTCATATCAACTGCCTTTTCCTTTTTATGATGTTTCTGCGTTTTTAGAACCATTTTCTTTGTCTAATGGAAATTTATTACTTCTTCATAGTATTCCTTGGAAAAAATTACTTTTTCTATTTGGTGCAATAGAAGAAAAAAATTCATTGCATATGTTGTCTGGCTTACATTGGTTAGGGCTTGTTTGCTTGTTTATTGCTGTACTAGGTATTTTTGTTTCTGTATCTGTTGGATTGAAACAGCGCTTAACACAATTGTATGCGGTTTTAGCTTTATTAATTTCTATAGTTACTGTTATACAAACGATTGTTGTTTGGTATCAATTTAAACTTTCTCCAAAAATTATGGATTACTGTCCTTCTCTTTCAGATTCCATGTCTATATGGGGGTGTGAAAAAGGAAATTTAGAGGGGATAGATCATTTCATGTTAATGGGACAGCATATACCAACAATTTTTTGTGCATGTGTTGCTATTGTTTTTGCTATTTTTTTACTTTTTGAGCAACGAAAGCTTAAACATGACGAGACATAATTCGATTTAAAAGCGATCTCGTTTCATTTAAAGCCTTTTGAGATTCCATTTCCGAATGGAAAACATCATTGGATGTAATATCATTGAAGTAATTGGAAGTTTCTGTAGATAAAAATTGAAAAATTTCTTTTTTATTTGCTTGTAAAACGGGTAAAACTTTCTCAATAGCTGAAGCAGTTCCATGGACTCTGATTGTGCTATTTTCAAGAAAAAAACTAATACCTTGTTTACGGCAATAATCTATCAGTTGTCTAGTATTCATAAAATAAATCGTTTTATATTTTTGAAAACTGAGCTTATCAGTATTCAAATTATGTTTTATGGAAATATCTCAATCATTTGTGTATATTTCTTAAGACTAATCCCTGATTGGTATTGTTGATGTTTAAAAAAGCATTCTTATCTACTTCATTTTTCTTCTTAACATTCTTACTGCTTTGTTTGAGTGGGGGAAATGTTCTGTCAGCTAGTGACAATATTTATTTAAATGAGGGATATCGACTTTATCAAAAACGTCAATATGTAGAGGCGTTACCCTTGATCAAAAAAGCTGCGGATGAACGTGATCCTATGGCATGTACTTTATTAGGAATCATGTATGAAGAAGGAAGGGGAGTCGAATTAAATATGCATGAAGCAGTTAAATGGTATCGTTTTGGTGCAGAAGGAGGTTCTTCAACTGCTCAGACTGTATTAGGTCTTTTGTATCATGATGGTCGTGTTTTAAAGCGAGATTATTCAGAAGCAGTCAAATGGTTTTCTTTAGCAGCAGAAAGAGGACATGTTTTGGCGCAAAATATGCTAGCTGATTGTTATCGTAAAGGTAACGGTGTCAAACGCGATGATATTGAAGCTTCGAAGTGGTATAAAAAAGCGGCAGAACAAGGTGATTCTTCTTCCCAATATAATTTGGGCTATATGTATTACACAGGTAGTGGTATCAAAAAAAATCATAAAGAGGCAATTAGATGGCTTTCGTTAGCAAATGATAAAGGTGATATTCGTGCAAGAGCTCTTTTAGGTGTTATGCTGATACAAGGTCATGGTGTTAAACGTGATGTTGCACAAGGTTTGCATATGATTCAGAATGCTGCGCAAAGTGGTTCTCCTGAAGCTCAATATCTTTTAGGGTATGCATATGAAACAGGGGCAATAGTCAAAAGAGATATTCCAGAAGCAATAAAATGGTATCAATTTGCCGCTGAACAAGGATCAATGGAAGCAAAAAAACAATTGCAGAAACTTTATGAACGTGGTGAGTACTAAATTTGTTGAAAGTTTTTAATGTTTTAATAAATAGTGACTTGTTTCTAGGTTATAAAACAGATTTTATAAATGAATTGAAGGTTTTATTTAGTAAGAAAATTTTTCGTGTCGTAAAAGTTTATAGCATGATGTATTTTGCTTCATGTAAATATATGGCATGAAGATATGCAGACAATGAGGATGTTTGAGTGGATAAGAAAGACATCAAGCAAGTAATGGAATGGGACCAGCAAGAACCGGCTACTAGTATTGCTTTAGAAACGGAGAGTTTTTCTATTCATTCTAAGAAGGATATTTTACAAAGAGAAAAAGCTAAGGTTTGGTTTTCTCGAAATTTTCCTGCTTGTTCTTTTCAATCACAAACGGACGAAAAGTATGAGGAAAGTTCAGAAAATAATCATAGTGCTTTAACGATTTATCAACAAAAGTCAGTTGCAACTTATAGCAAAACAGAAAAAGTAGACGATCCAGAATCATTCAATGCGCCAGAAATTCCTTTAGCAGAAACTATGTCGGATGATAATCCTCCGTGTGATGTTGACTACAGAACGATTAGCGACAATGAAGGATTGCTGATAGGTATGTCAGATGAATATGCTAAAGAGGAAGAAACCAAGATACAAAGACCAGATACTTTTTCTGGTATGTTGGCTTCTATTGAAATGGCGCTATCAAATATGCTGGCAGAAAAAACTGAGTTACAGCACCCAATTGAGAATTTTTCTTCAATAGAAACGTCTTCAGTTGGTGTAATGGCAGAACCGACGATATCTGATTTAAAAAAACAAAGAGATATAGATGCGGAAATTGCAGCTGAACTTGCAACATTAAGTGAAGAAGAACTGGCAGAAATAGCAGGTTTTGATCTTTCACTGTTAAGAAAAGATGATGAAAGTGACAAAGAAACTAAATCGATCCAACAAGATTTGGATACTGAATTAGATAAAGAAGTATTGACTGAAAAGGTTGCCCTAGATCTTTTGTATTTAGTAGAAGATGCAAGTGAAACGGATGAGATAAAAGCAGAGTTACCCGCAGACATAATGGTTTCTTCTGAATTTAACGAAAATGAAGAAAAAACAGTCGAAAATATAACAAATGCTGAAGCAAGATCTTTTATTTCTGAGTTTGAAACGGGCTTACAGGAAGAAGTGCCTTTAGTTATAGAGGGACAATCTGCTATAGAAACAGAAGAAGTGATGTCAGTTTCATCTGATACATCTGAGAGTATTAATGAATCAAATGTATCTTTTGAAGAATCGAGTTTGCTTCAAGGAAACGTTACAACAGAATTTGTATCACAAGATTCTGATTTTCAAAAAAACGTAGAAGATACGTATATTGAAGTCTTGCCACGAGAAGAAATTGCTACGAAAGAAACATTGATTGTTCCTCAAGATGAATCCAAAACTTTAGATGATGCTGTAACGGATCTATTTAGACAAGAGCAATTTGATGACGCGACGAATGAGGATAAGACAGGCTTGTCAAATTCTGATGATGAAATACTGGATTTAAATGTTTTTTATGAAGAATCTGCTAAAAAGAAAACAAAGATTGTAACGCAATTATCAGATGATACATTTTTAGATGACAATGATTTACCTGTAGAACGCTTTGATTTTGCTATTGAGACCGAAACAAGTGATAAAGATATAAATTTAGAAGTCAGTACATCATTGACTGAAGAAGTTGAAAAAACTGAAGCATCAAATCAGATTGATCCAATACTAGAAATTTTGCCAGTTTTATCTACAATTCCTGAAGAAAATGAATTGTCGAAAATGGATGAACAGGTTGAGTCAACGATTAAGCTGGATCCAGAAAATGCACTTTCTGATGGTATTTTATTGGCAGAAGGTGAAAGTTCACCAGATTTTGATGTGCCGGTTGTTCCTGTTCTTAATGAAACAATGGAAAAGGCAAAAATGTCTATTCCTGAAGAAGATATTTTCCGGGAAAAAATGCTCAGTCACCAGCGAAATAAAATGGCTTTTGCTGAATATAAAGTTGCTGTAGCTTATGCGCGTAAAAATACGGAAAAAGCAGACCGGGAAATGATAAGATGGTATACCCGAGCTGCAGAAAATGGGCATGCTGTGTCCCAATTTAATTTGGGTAATATTTATTATGCTGGTCGTGGTGTTCAGCAAGATTATAAAATGGCGGCAGATTGGTATGAAATGGCAGCCAGACAGGGTGTTGCTAGAGCACAAGATAATTTGGGTTTAATGTATTTATATGGAAGAGGTCGATTTGTTGATACTGAATTAGCTGTTTATTGGTTTCATCAGGCGGCATTGCAAGGGTATGCTCCTGCCCAATATAAATTAGCGATGCATTTGGAAACTGGCGTTGGGATAGAAGCTGATTTACAGGAAGCCATGTATTGGTATCAAAGAGCAGAAAGTCAAGGTGACATCAATGCAAAAAAGGCAATTTCTCGCATTGAGGGAAATTACGATCGATGAAAAAGTTTCTATTTTGCTCTAAAGACTGGATAGTTTTTTTTATTTTTCTTTTATCTATTGGAATTGTAGTTGCTGATCCTTATGAGGATGGTAAACGTTATTTCGAAAAAGCACATTATGAAAAAGCATTTCCTTTTTTAGCAACTGCAGCAAAACAAAATAAAAAAGAAGCTCAGTATTTGCTTGGTCTTATGTATCTTGATGGATTAGGAGTAATGCTTGATGACGAAGAAGCTTTTAATTGGCTAAAAAAAGCGGCAGAAAATGAGCATCTTGAATCTCAGTATTTATTGGGAAGCTTGTACTCCAATGCGCGTGGTGTTTTTAGAGATGATGTGACAGCTGCACTTTGGTATCGAAAAGCGGCAGAAAGAGGGCATGTGTTGGCGATGTCTACCATGGGGTATCTTCATGTCGAAGGACTAGGCGTTCAGGAAGACTATAAAAAAGCAGTCAAGTGGTACAGTTTGGCAGCAACAAAGGGAGATCAATTGGCTCAATATAATCTTGGTGTCGCTTATGCAGGTGGTTTTGGTGTAAAAAGAGATTTAGACAAAGCAAAAAAATGGCTGAAATTATCAGCAAGACAAGGCAATCCTAATGCTATTGACATGCTTAATGAATTGGAAAATCAGAGTGTTGATCGTCGTTAGAAGCAGGTGTATTTTTTCCGTCATACAACAGTAATATAAGTGGTATTGTATTATCATAAAAAAGTTGTATTGGAATGAAAACAATGAAGAGGGGAAAATGCTTTTTCGTTATAAAACAAAGCTTTTTTTATGGATGATTTTCATTGGATTGTTTTTCGGTTCTAATATTGCTTATTCTCAGATTACAACTTGCGAAGTTGTGTTATCTCATGAACCCCCAAGCGCTTCTGAAATAGAGAAATTGACTCAAAATGCTCAAGAGGGTATTGCCAAAGCCCAGTATGAATTGGGTTGTTTATATCGGTGGGGAAAAGGAACTAAGAGAGATTTCAGGGTTGCACTAGAATGGTTCATGAAGGCAGCTGATCAGGATGATCGGGCAGCACGTCATGAAATTGCAGATATGTATAAACATAGTCAAGGGTTTCAAGGACAAATGCGTCGGGCATTTCAAGAAATTGAGAACTTGGCAACAACAGGTGATGCTAATGCTCAATATAGTTTAGGCATGATGTATGTAAATGGTTTAGGAGTTAAAAAAGATGATATTCAGGCTGTTGCTTGGTACAAAAAAAGTGCATCACAAGGAAACATTTATGCAAAAGCACGTTTAGCTGGAATGTATGCAAGAGGTCAAGGTGTTACTCAGGATTACCAAATGGCTTTGGAATTGGGAACAGAAGCGGCCGATTCTGGGCACGTGATGTCCATGCTTAATCTAGGAAGAATGTATGAAACAGGAACAGGTGTTTCTCAAGACAAAGAGAAGGCTATTTTCTATTATCGAAAAGCATCAGAGAAAGGTAATTTTATTGCGACAAAATTGTTGAAACATCTTGAGGAAGAGGTTCAAAAATCACAAGAATTAACAGATAGCTCTAATGGGATAAATGTTACTCATGAAGAAAATATTGCGTCCCAATAATTATTTAATTTTGTTTTTATGGAATAAAAGGAGAGCATTTTTGCTTCTCCTTTTTTTTGTTATTTTTTTGTTACAGGAAGTATCAGCACAAACTTATTTAAAAAAAGACCTTGCTTTAATTGAAAAAAATAAATTAGTTCGTTTAGTTAGTGATGCAAATAAAGGTTACGATACGGCATGCTATAAATTAGGAATGTCTTTTTTAGAAGGCAAGATTGTTCGACAAAGTTATTCTGATGCAATCAAATGGTTCTCGATTTCAGCAGACCAAGGACATGTACATTCAATGTATACAATTGCCATGTTGTACGCGAGAGGGCAAGGTGTTAAAACGGATTTAACTGAGTCATTTAAATGGGTAAAAAAATTGGCCGAAAAAGGTCATAGAATGGCTCAATATAATTTAGGAAAAATGTACCAAATGGGGCATGGTACAGAAAAAAATGAAAAATTGGCACGTCAGTGGTATATGTTTGCTGCAAAAAGAGGGAGTCCATCTGCTATTCATGAACTTATGTCTATGGAGAGAGCTGATTTTCAAGTGTTTATGTCATCTCCCATAAACCGAGAAAATCTTATTCATTTAGCTAGAAGTAATGATCCGAAGTCACAGTATCTTTTAGGGAAAGCTTATTATTCAGGAATAGGCATAGAAAAAAATGAGATTAATGGTCGACAATGGATTTTAGAAGCTGCAAAAAATGGCTATGCCGAAGCACAATATACAGTAGCGTATTTATTTCCTATTGTTCAAAATAGTAGAAAAGAATCATACGTCTTTCAATTGGAATGGACAAAAAAAGCTGCAGAGAAAGGACATCTATTTGCCACATTTAATTTGGGTGGAATGTATGAAACAGGAAATGGTGTTGATAAAGATTGGTCGGAAGCAGGAAGATGGTATATTTATTCTGCTGGATTAGGTAATGCTAATGCTATAAAACGTCTCCATATGATGGCAGAGGTTTGTAGTCGTTTTCCTGAACGTATAGAGTGCAAAGGATTTAAATTGCGTAATCTTGCTTTAGAAAACGATTCAAAAGATCTTTTTCAGATTGGATTAGCATTTAAAGATGGTGATGGTTTAGAACAAAACTATTCCAAATCTTTATTTTGGTTGAAATTAGCAGCAGGAAGGAATTCTATAGAAGCACAATATGAGCTTGCTGATATGTATGAAAATGCTTTGGGGGTAAGTAGAAGTATAGCGCAGGCAAAATTTTGGTACGAAAAAGCAGTAGTACAAGGTCATAAAGAATCTGCTATCAGGCTAGAGAAAATGAAAGAAAGTATGGGGGAAAATAAGTGAAATATCGTTTTTTTGTATTGATATTGTTTTTCTCTTTTTCTATTTTCTCTTGGGGGCAAGAGAAAAAAATGGATACTCAAGGGCTTTCCCCTGTTGCGCTATCTATTTTTAAAGACAAAACTAGTCTTGCTACTTTGATAAAAAAAGCAAATAAAGGTGATGATAATGCTGCACTAAAGTTAGGGTATATGTATCGATTAGGACATCAAGTTAAGAAAAACCCTAAAAAAGCAGTGCAGTGGTTTAAAAAGTCAGCAAATAAAGGAAATGCAGAAGCTCAGTTACAAATGGCAATTATGTCAGCATCAGGAGAAGGCATTAAGCAAGATTATCGAGTTATGCGCGATTGGTTAGAAAAGTCTGCTGTTAATGGGTATGAACTTTCTCAATTTCAATTAGGTCTTCTTTATGCAAAAGGTATTACAGTAGATCAAGATAAAAGCATTGCTCAAATGTGGCTAGGTTTTGCAGCTGATCAGCCCGGCAAAGTTGGAGATATGGCAAAAACGGTATTAAATAATATGCGTGATGCAACAGCTGCTGGTTTAGATTTTATTTCTATGCCATTATGGGTAATAACTGCAGAGAAATACGGAGGAGCGTTAGCTACTTTACATGCAAATGCTGATAAAGGAGATACTTACTCTCAATATTTGTTGGGTCTGTTTTTTTATTGGCTAGGAGAAAAAGAAAAAGCGGATTCGAGAAATATTTTTTATAAAGAGGCAGCTTCGTTTTTTAAAAGAACATCTGAGTTATCTGCCTCACAATATATGCTAGGTAAATTGTATTTGGATGGTAAAGGCGTCAAAAAAGATAAAGAACAAGCTTTTTCATGGATAAAAAGAGCTGCTGAGCAAGATTATGTATCAGCACAAGTTGCTTTAGGGAAATGGTATAGTGAAGATCATACTAATGGAAATCTAGA
The DNA here is from genome assembly GCA_045603905.1 of Oxalobacter sp. Classification (GTDB taxonomy): domain Bacteria; phylum Pseudomonadota; class Gammaproteobacteria; order Burkholderiales; family Burkholderiaceae_D; genus Oxalobacter. The sequence goes on from JAZUNA010000066.1 coordinate 26,891, forward strand.
ACAAGCAAAGATTTGGTATGAACGAGCAAAATCTAATCATAATTGGTATGCAACAGTATATTTTATGGAGAAAGAAATCATTACATCAGCTCCAGGGAAACGTGATGTTTCCATTAGACAATGGGATGCTCGTGATCAATATGTTATGGGTTTAGCTTATGAAAATGGATTGGGTGTTCCTGTAGATTTGGAACAAGCAGTTGCTTGGTATCGGTTGGCAGCAACGCAATTATTATTACCAGCACAAAGAAAGTTAGGACTGGCTTTACTTGAAGGAAAAGGAGTCGTACAAAATACCAAAGAAGCAGTAACTTGGCTAGAGTTGGCGGCTGAACAAGGCGATGCTGAAGCTATGGCTACAATGGGTAAATTATTTGTGTTAGGAGAAATTGTTCCAGAAGACGAAGAACGTGCAGCATCATTTTATAAAAAAGCAGCTGCCCAAGGAGTTTATCAAGCTCAAGAGGGACTTGGCATACTGTATTATGATGGAAGAGGAGTTAATAAAGATTTTGAACTTGCATTAAAATGGCTTGAAAAGGCAGCTACGCAATCTGATACTGCAATGGAAAAAATTTTAATAATTTTGCAGGAAACAACAAAATAACGAATACTTAATTTCCGTTTTTTTTCTAATCAAATATAGTTTAAAGAGGATGAATTTATGCAAAAAAATATAGTGAAAGTTGATAAGACAGGAATATCCTCTTTTTTTTGTTCATATCTTTTTTTGTGTATGTCGATATTGTGTTGTTTTAGTGTAATAAATATAGCAAGAGCAGGAAATTTGGAAGAAGGAATAGAACTTTATAAAAAGGGGGAATATAAAAAGTCTTTTGTTTTAATTAGAAAATCTGCAGAAGCTAAAGAGGTAGAAGGAGAAGCAGTATTGGCATATTTTTATGCTAATGGAATTGGCACAAGAACGAATGAAAAGAAGGCGGCCGAATGGTATTACAAAGCAGCTAATCAAGGATTGAGTGAAGCGCAATATCAACTGGGAAAAATATATGAAAAAGGTATAGGTTTTCAACAGGATGATAAGGAAGCTATCAAATGGTATGAACAGGCGGCAAAACAAAATCATGTAAAAGCCCAATTGGCATTGGGTTTGATGTATATCGATGGTAAAGGGATTGATAAGTCTAGTACTCTCTCGTCAACTGTACAGGCTTGTAAGATTTTCTTAAATGGAGATACCAATCTTAAGAAAAATCGTATTGCTCAGTACTATAGTGGTTGGTGTTTTGAAAATGATAAGACGACTATTTCAAAAGCTGAGGCGAGTAGAATTGCATTAGACTGGTATCAAAAATCTGCAGTACAGGAATATGTTCCTGCTATGGTTGCAATTGGTTCAATGTATTTTGCAGGAAAAGGTATCACACAAGATTATAAAGAAGGCATAAAGTGGTATAAAAAAGCAGCTGATAAAGGTAATCCTCAAGCTCAGGCAGCTTTGGGACTTGCATATGAAAAGGGATTGGGAGTTGAAATCGCACAAGATACAGCTATTGAATGGTATTCATTAGCGGCTCAACAAGGACAAGAAGACGCTAAAGAGATTTTGAATGATTTAGTGCGTAAAAAAAATGAAAAGAAATAATTATTTATGAAAGACAGAAAAGGCGGACAAAATGTCTGCCTTTTCTGTCTTATATAGAAAAAACTATTGTTTAGTAGATACAACAATATAAGGTAGTCAAGGACAAAAAATGCAAATAAACAAAAGATGCTTTTTACTAACAATTACTTTACTTGTAATCGGTTTTTTATTTTCAGGAATATCAGCTAAAGAAGTTGCAGATAAAGACATAAAAGAAGAGGTAACAGTTGTAAATGAATCTATTTCA
>JAZUNA010000067.1:0-16029 GCA_045603905.1 Oxalobacter sp.
CTCCGAATTTCTTAGCCAATATCGTCGCAATCGCCGCAGTCAGGGTCGTCTTGCCGTGGTCTACGTGACCAATCGTCCCTACGTTCACGTGCGGCTTAGTCCGCTCAAATTTGCTCTTTGCCATTTTAATTTTCCTTCAAAAAGAACGATTTATATATTAATAAAATTTAACTATTTCTTAAAAAGAAACCAATACCTTATTTTGCTTTTGAACTGACAATCGCATCAGCTACATGTTTTGGTGCTTCAGCATAGTGCTTAAACTCCATGGTGTATGTCGCACGACCTTGTGTCGCAGAACGCAAGGATGTTGCATAACCAAACATTTCAGATAACGGTACTTCAGCACGAATAATCTTACCGCCACCACCAGGAATTTCGTCCATACCTTGAACCATACCACGACGAGATGAAAGATCACCCATTACGGTACCAGCGTAATCTTCTGGTGTTTCCACCTCAACAGCCATCATTGGCTCTAACAGTACTGGATTTGCTTTACGCAAACCGTCTTTCAGTGCCATGGATGCCGCCATTCTAAATGCGTTTTCATTGGAGTCAACATCATGGTAGGAACCAAAGAACAAGGTAACTTTAACGTCAACAACTGGGTAACCTGCCATAACACCAACTGGTAATGTATCAACAATACCTTTTTCAACAGCAGGGATGTACTCACGAGGTACCACGCCACCTTTAATTGCATCAACAAATTCAAAGCCTTGACCTGGTTCTTGTGGTTCAATTTTCAAGACAACGTGACCGTATTGACCGCGACCACCAGACTGTTTAACAAACTTACCTTCAATCTCTTCACAAACACTGCGAATTGTTTCACGGTATGCAACTTGAGGTTTCCCAACAGTAGCTTCAACCCCAAACTCACGACGCATACGATCAACAATAATATCCAAGTGCAATTCACCCATACCGGAAATAATGGTTTGACCAGATTCCTCATCAGTATGAACGCGGAATGATGGATCTTCTTGTGCCAAGCGATTTAATGCAATACCCATTTTCTCTTGGTCGATTTTGGTCTTTGGCTCAACTGCTTGAGAAATAACTGGATCAGGAAATTCCATACGCTCCAATGTAATCGGTGCACTTGGGTCACATAATGTTTCACCAGTTGTAGCTTCTTTCAAACCAACTGCAGCAGCGATATCACCAGCACGAACTTCTTTAATTTCTTCGCGGTTATTCGCATGCATCTGCAAAATACGTCCTAAACGCTCGCGTTTATTCTTAACTGGATTGAAAACGGTGTCACCAGATTTCACCATACCAGAATAAACACGGAAGAAAATCAATTGACCGACAAATGGGTCTGTCATGATCTTAAATGCTAATGCTGAAAATTTTTCGTTATCGTCTGCCTTACGTGTTGCAGGTTGCTCATTGTCATCAACACCTTCAACATCAGGAATATCAACTGGAGATGGCAAATACTCAACAACAGCATCCAGCATTGCTTGAACACCCTTGTTTTTAAAAGCTGTACCACACATCATTGGCACAATTTCTCCATCGATAGTGCGTTGACGAAGTGCTTTTTTAATATCTTCTTCAGACAATTCGCCCTCTTCAAGATATTTATTCATCAACTCTTCGCTTGATTCAGCAGCTGTTTCAATCAATTTTTCGCGCCATTCCTGAGCTTGATCTAACAGATTCTCAGGAACATCACGGTATTCAAATTTTGTACCTTGAGAAGCATCATCCCAGTAAATAGCCTTCATCTTAATGAGGTCGACAACACCCTCAAAGCTGTCTTCTGCACCAATAGGCACCTGCAATGGTACTGGGTTTGCTTTCAAGCGAGAACGCATCTGATCATAAACTTTAAAGAAGTTTGCACCAGTGCGATCCATTTTGTTAACAAATGCTAAACGAGGAACGTTATATTTGTTAGCTTGACGCCATACTGTTTCTGATTGTGGTTGTACACCACCCACAGCACAGTACACCATACATGCACCATCCAAAACACGCATGGAACGTTCAACTTCAATAGTAAAGTCAACGTGTCCTGGGGTATCAATAATATTAATATGATGCTCCGGGAAGTTACCCGCCATACCTTTCCAATAACAGGTTGTAGCAGCAGAGGTAATGGTAATACCACGCTCTTGCTCTTGCTCCATCCAGTCCATGGTTGCAGCACCATCGTGTACTTCACCTAATTTATGATTAACACCGGTATAAAAAAGAATACGTTCGGTTGTTGTGGTTTTGCCAGCGTCAATATGAGCAGAAATACCGATATTACGATAGCGTTCAATAGGAGTCTTACGAGCCATATTCAGTCCTAGTTTTTCTGATAAACAAAACCGAGCACCACGTTCTTCTAAGAATGTGCCCGGCCTGCAAGTAATTATGCTTTGAGCAAAATAGCTTTATTTGCTGCTCAAAATATTCCATTAAAAACGGAAGTGAGAAAACGCTTTATTAGCTTCAGCCATCCGGTGCACTTCATCACGTTTTCTCATTGCACCACCACGACCTTCTGCAGCTTCCATCAATTCTCCAGCCAAACGTTGTGGCATTGATTTTTCGCTACGTTTTGTAGCAGCTTCACGAAGCCAACGCATTGCTAAAGCCATGCGTCTAACTGGACGAACTTCAACAGGCACTTGATAATTAGCACCACCAACTCGGCGAGATTTTACTTCAACCAGCGGTTTGCAATTATTTACCGCAGTCATAAAAATCTCTAATGGATCTTTTCCAGATCTGTTTTGAATAATATCAAAAGCCCCATAAATAATGCTTTCAGCTACTGATTTTTTACCTGATAACATTAAAACATTAACAAATTTAGCAACATCAACATTGCCAAATTTTGGATCAGGCAAAATTTCGCGTTTAGGGACTTCACGACGACGAGGCATTTTTTTTCCTTTCTATCTTCAGCTGAGTACCTTAAAGCACTCATAGCGTACCCTCATAGTACACCACTTACTCGACCTATCCCGGCCGATTCATACATTACCAAATTATTTACCAGCGACTTTACCGCGCTTAGCACCGTATTTAGAACGTGCTTGCTTACGATCTTTAACCCCTTGAGTATCCAATGAGCCACGAACCATGTGGTAGCGGACACCAGGTAAGTCTTTTACACGACCACCACGTAATAAAACGACACTGTGTTCTTGTAAGTTATGGCCTTCACCGCCAATATACGAAATAACTTCAAATCCGTTAGTCAAACGTACTTTAGCTACTTTTCGCAACGCAGAATTTGGTTTTTTTGGTGTTGTTGTATAAACACGTGTGCATACACCTCTTTTCTGTGGACAATTTTCCAATGCAGGTGATTTGCTTTTTACCTTAACGGTAACACGCGGTTTACGAATCAATTGATTGATGGTTGGCATCGATCTTTCCAGCTATATTAATTAAATTAAAAGTAACAATCCCGGCTACGCAATAGCGTACCGGGGACTCTACGGCAATTTATCTAGCCGCATGATGAATACCTATGTAAATATATCAATGATTTATATGACAATCTACAAATGGCAACATTGAGAGCCAGAAATTTTAAACTGCCTACTAATTCTAGTCAATTCTGTTTGCTATATATTTTTAAATATCAGTTAAAAATAAGACAAAATATCCTTAAGTTACAAAAAAAAAGGCATTCCTAAAATAGAATGCCTTTTTCTTAATCGAACAAATTCATTAGAGCGAATCCGAATTTATTGTTCCAGATTCATCTGAGACAACTTCTTCGGTTGGAAGTGGACTAAACAACATTTCACGTTCTTCACGTTCCAATGCCTCACGCTCTTCGCGTTCCCAAGCACCTTTTAATTTACGCGCACGATGAACAGCTAAGCCCGTACCTGCAGGAATCAAACGACCAACAATGACGTTCTCTTTCAATCCGCGCAAACTGTCACGTTTACCCATAATTGCTGCTTCGGTGAGAACCCTAGTTGTTTCTTGGAATGATGCCGCAGAAATAAAGGAATCTGTTGATAATGATGCTTTAGTAATACCCAGCAATACGTTTTCGTAAGTAGCTGGAATCTTACCTTCAGCCATAACACGATCGTTTTCATCCAACAGCTCAGAACGCTCGACTTGTTCACCTGGAATATATGAAGTATCTCCAGCATCAATAACGTTCACACGACGCAACATTTGACGAACAATAACTTCAATATGTTTGTCATTGATTTTCACACCCTGTAAACGATAGACATCTTGCACTTCGTCAACAATATAACGAGCTAATGCCTCAATGCCCAGAAGTCTCAAAATATCCTGAGGATCTGCTGGTCCATCAACAATCATTTCACCTTTATTAACTACTTGTCCATCGTGAACAAGCACTTGTTTTTCCTTACCGATTAAGAATTCATGGCGGTTACCATCCATATCAGTAATTTCTAAACGCTGCTTACCTTTTGTTTCTTTACCAAAAGCAACCGTACCAGTTACTTCAGCCAGCATACCAGCATCTTTAGGTGAACGTGCCTCGAAAAGTTCTGCAACACGAGGTAAACCACCAGTAATATCACGTGTTTTCTGAGATTCTGTTGGGATACGAGCAAGAACCTCACCTACAGAAACTTTCTGTCCATCCTGAACCATCAACAAAGCACCAATTTGGAAACTGATAGTCACAGCATGTTCTGTACCTGCAATTTTTACTTCCTCGCCGTTATCATTTAATAACTTCACTTGAGGACGTGCTGATTTAGTTGAAGACCCGCGACGTTTAGGATCAATTACTACCAAAGTAGAAAGTCCTGTTACCTCATCTAATTGTCTTGCAACAGTAACACCTTCTTCAACATTCTCAAATTTAATGGTACCCGCATATTCAGTAATGATAGGTCTAGTTAATGGATCCCAGTTAGCTAAAACCTTACCAGCACGAATCGGCATATTGTCATGTACTAACAGTGTTGCACCATATGGTACTTTATGACGTTCTCTTTCACGACCGAGATCATCAGAAATAATAACCTCACCAGAGCGGGAAATAACAATCTGATCACCTTTTTCATTTGTCACATAGCGCATTGCTGATGTGAAATGAATAGTACCATTTGATCGCGCTTCAACATTAGATGCCACAGCAGAACGAGACGCTGCACCACCAATATGGAATGTACGCATGGTTAACTGTGTACCAGGTTCACCAATTGATTGGGCTGCGATCACACCAACAGCTTCACCAACATTAACTAAAGTACCACGTCCTAAATCGCGTCCATAACATTTAGCACACATACCATAACGAGTTTCACATGTTAATGGAGTGCGAACCTTGACTTCATCGACGCCAAGACGAGCGATCTCCTCAACCATGTCTTCATTTAATAATGTACCCGCTTCGTATAATGTCTCTTGCGTTTCTGGATTGATAATATCAGTTGCTGCTACACGACCTAAAATACGATCACTCAAAGCTTCAATGACTTCACCACCTTCAATTAAAGCTTTCATAACTGCACCATTGGTAGTGCCACAATCTTCTTCAATAACCACCAAATCTTGTGTAACGTCAACCAAACGACGAGTCAAATAGCCAGAGTTAGCCGTTTTCAATGCCGTATCAGCCAAACCTTTTCTTGCACCGTGAGTAGAAATGAAGTACTGCAATACATTCAAACCTTCACGGAAGTTAGCAGTAATTGGTGTTTCAATAATGGAACCGTCCGGCTTGGCCATCAAACCACGCATACCTGCCAATTGTCGAATCTGTGCAGCTGAACCACGTGCACCGGAATCCGCCATCATGTAAATCGAGTTAAAGGATTCTTGTGTAGCAGTAGATCCGTCACGTTTAGTAACTTGCTCCACTTTCAACTGATCCATCATCGCTTTACCAACGTCATCACCTGTTTTACCCCAGATGTCGACAACTTTGTTATAACGCTCACCAGCTGTTACCAAACCAGATGAATATTGTTGCTCAATCTGTTTAACTTCCTCTTCTGCCGCAGCAATCAAATCTGATTTGACTTGAGGAACAAGCATGTCATCAATTGCGATAGAAATACCTGCGCGTGTTGCCAATTTGAAACCAGATTGCATCAATCTATCAGCAAAAATAACGGTTTCTCTCAATCCACAGCGACGGAATGACGCATTGATTAATTTAGAAATTTCTTTTTTCTTCAGTGTTGTATTTAACAAACTGAAAGGCAATCCTTCTGGCAAGATCTCTGACAAAATAGCTCGACCAACAGTTGTTTCATATCGAACAATTTTCTTTTCATTTTCGCCAGTTTCATGATTTTTTCGCATTTCAGGAATACGAACAGTAATCCGGCTTGTTAACTCAACCTCTTTATTGTCATACGCACGAAGAATTTCAGAAACATCAGAGAATATCAGTCCCTCACCCTTGGCATTAATTTTTTCACGTGTTGCGTAGTACAAACCTAAAACAATATCCTGTGACGGCACGATGGACGGTTCACCATTGGATGGGAAAAGAATATTGTTTGATGCCAACATCAAAGCTCGAGCTTCTAACTGTGCCTCAATAGACAATGGAACGTGAACAGCCATCTGATCACCGTCAAAGTCTGCATTAAATGCTGCGCAAACTAACGGATGCAACTGGATAGCTTTACCTTCAATCAGTACAGGTTCAAATGCTTGAATACCTAAACGGTGCAATGTCGGTGCACGGTTAAGCATAACTGGATGTTCTCTAATAACCTCTTCAAGAATATCCCAAACAATACCTTCTTGCATGTCTACAAGACGTTTTGCTGCTTTAATTGTTGTCGCTAAGCCCATTAACTCAAGCTTGTTAAAAATGAATGGCTTAAAGAGCTCTAACGCCATCAGTTTTGGCAAACCACATTGATGCAGTTTTAATTGTGGACCAACCACAATAACGGAACGACCCGAATAGTCAACACGTTTACCTAAAAGATTTTGACGGAAACGACCACCTTTACCTTTGATCATTTCTGCCAATGATTTCAAAGGACGCTTATTCGCTCCAGTCATTGCTTTACCACGACGACCATTATCTAAAAGCGAATCAACTGCTTCTTGCAACATCCGTTTTTCATTACGTGTAATAATTTCTGGTGCACGTAACTCAAGCAAACGCTTTAAGCGATTGTTACGATTAATGACTCGACGATATAAGTCATTCAAATCTGAAGTCGCAAAACGACCTCCATCTAAAGGCACCAAAGGACGTAACTCTGGTGGTAATACTGGAAGCACTTCCATAATCATCCATTCTGGTTTAATACCAGAACGTTGGAATGCTTCTAATACTTTCAAACGTTTTGCATATTTCTTGATTTTTGCTTCTGATTTTGATTCACGCAATTCTGTACGCAACTGTTCAGCTTCACGATCGATATCGATAGAACGCAACAACTCACGAATACCTTCTGCGCCCATCATCGCACTAAAATCATCACCATACTCTTCGTAACGAGCAAGATAATCGTCTTCCGACATGATTTGCCCTTTACGTAAAGGTGTCATACCTGGCTCAGTAACGACATATGCTTCAAAATAGAGAACTCTTTCAATATCACGAAGCGTCATATCGAGAACCATACCCAAGCGGGATGGCAGTGATTTCAAGAACCAAATATGTGCCGCAGGAGAGGCCAATTCGATGTGCCCCATTCTTTCGCGACGTACTTTTGCTAACGTTACTTCAACACCACATTTTTCACAAATAACGCCACGATGCTTTAATCTTTTATATTTACTACAAAGACATTCGTAGTCTTTAATTGGGCCAAAAATTTTGGCACAGAACAAACCATCACGCTCTGGTTTGAATGTACGGTAGTTAATCGTTTCCGGTTTTTTAACCTCACCATACGACCATGAACGAATTTTTTCAGGTGAAGCTAATCCAATCTTAATTGCATCGAATTGTTCATCTTGTTGAACTTGCTTGAATAGATCGAGCAGCGCTTTCATATTTCACTCCAATTAAGGTGTGTACACAGCCAAAGAGCTCTTTTGAAGCTTCCTTGGCTGACTTATTAGTTACGTTCTAAATCGATATCAATACCGAGAGAACGAATTTCTTTTACCAATACATTAAATGATTCAGGCATACCAGCATCGATTACATGATCACCTTTGACCAGATTCTCATAAACTTTGGTACGTCCACTCACGTCGTCTGATTTTACAGTCAGCATTTCTTGCAGAACATATGAAGCACCATAAGCCTCTAATGCCCAGACCTCCATTTCACCAAAACGCTGTCCACCAAATTGAGCTTTACCACCCAGCGGTTGCTGTGTTACTAAGGAATATGGTCCAGTGGAACGTGCATGCATCTTATCGTCAACCAAGTGATGCAATTTCAGCATATGCATGTAACCAACAGTTACTGGTCGTTCAAATGGATCACCTGTTCGACCGTCATACATAGTAACTTGGTTTTTCGATGCCGTCATACCCAATTTTTCTGCTACATCATCTGGGTACGCCAAATTCAGCATACGACGAATTTCTGGTTCTTTAGCTCCATCAAAAACAGGAGTTGCGAAAGGAACACCTTCTTTAAGATTTTTCGCCAATTCCAATATTTCCTGATCACTTAAGCTATCCAGATCTTCTTTTTTGCCGCCTTCTGCATAAATCTGCTTGATAAATGAACGAATATCTTCTACTTTGCGTTTTGCTTCAAGCATTTCACCGATACGTTGTCCTAAGCCTTTTGCAGCCCAACCCAAATGGGTTTCAAGAATCTGTCCGACATTCATACGAGAAGGCACACCCAAAGGATTCAAAACGATATCCGCTGGAGTTCCATCTGCCATGTATGGCATATCCTCAACAGGAACAATTCGAGATACGACACCTTTGTTACCATGACGTCCCGCCATCTTATCTCCTGATTGCAGACGACGTTTAACGGCCAGATAAACTTTAACCATTTTTTGTACACCTGGTTGAAGTTCATCACCTTGTGTCAATTTCTTACGTTTTTCTTCAAACGCCATATCAAATTGATGCCGTTTTTCAGAAATAGAATCTTTGATTGCCTCTAAAGCTTGTGCAGTATCTTCATCAGCAGGACGGATATCAAACCAGTGATAACGATCTAAGTCCTCCAAATATTCTCTGGTAATTTCTGCACCTTTTGGTAGTTTTTTAGGTCCACCATTAACTTTTTTACCGACCAAAAGTTTAGTTAATCGCTGATAAGCATCGCCTTCAACAATTCTCATTTGGTCATTTAAATCCATGCGATAACGTTTTAATTCGTCATCAATAATTTGCTGTGCGCGTTTATCACGAACCAAACCCTCGCGCGTGAATACTTGTACATCAATTACTGTTCCGACCATACCTGATGGCACACGCAATGATGTATCTTTCACGTCAGATGCTTTTTCACCAAAAATTGCACGCAGTAATTTTTCTTCTGGTGTTAACTGGGTTTCTCCACGAGGGGTAACCTTACCAACCAGTGTATCGCCAGCTTGTACTTCTGCACCAATATAAACAATACCAGATTCATCCAAACGAGCTAATTGATTTTCAGCTAAATTGGAAATATCACGTGTAATTTCCTCAGGACCTAATTTTGTATCCCGAGCAACAACTGATAATTCCTCAATATGAATGGATGTGTAACGGTCATCTTCGACAACTCTTTCAGAAATTAAGATAGAGTCCTCGAAATTCAATCCATTCCAGGGCATAAATGCCACTAACATGTTTTGACCTAATGCTAATTCACCTAAATCGGTTGAAGCACCATCAGCAATCACATCACCTTTTTCAATCCGGTCACCCACTTCTACAATCGGGCGCTGATTGATATTTGTATTCTGATTGGAACGAGTATATTTAATCAGGTTATAAATATCGACACCGACTTCACCAGCAGTTGCCTCTTCATCATTAACACGAACGACAATACGCCCTGCATCAATATAATCGACGACTCCGCCACGTATTGCTTGAACTGTCGTTCCTGAGTCAACTGCAACAGTACGTTCTACACCGGTTCCAACCAATGCTTTTTCTGGTCGTAAACATGGCACCGCTTGGCGCTGCATGTTAGCACCCATCAATGCCCGATTCGCATCGTCATGCTCCAAAAATGGAATCAATGAAGCAGCAACAGAAACGATTTGACCTGGTGCGACGTCCATATATTGAACACGCTCAGGTGAGACCAAAATAGTTTCACCAGATTCACGAGCAGAAACCAAACCGTCAACTAACATGCCGTTTTCATCTACTTTACTATTTGCTTGAGCAATGATGTAGCGACCTTCCTCAATAGCAGACAGGTATTCAATTTCGTCTGTTACACGACAATCTACCACTTTACGATATGGTGTTTCTAAGAAACCATATTCATTTAAACGAGCGTATAGTGCCAATGAATTAATCAAACCAATGTTTGGACCTTCTGGTGTTTCAATTGGACAAACTCGACCGTAATGAGTTGGGTGCACGTCACGAACCTCAAAACCGGCTCTTTCACGTGTTAAACCACCTGGACCTAAAGCAGAAACACGACGTTTATGGGTAATCTCAGACAGTGGATTTGTTTGGTCCATAAACTGAGATAACTGAGATGATCCAAAGAACTCTCTAATTGCTGCCGAAATTGGTTTTGAGTTAATCAAATCATGAGGCATTAAATTATCAGCTTCAGCTTGACTTAATCTTTCTTTTACAGCTCTTTCAACTCTAACTAATCCAGCTCTAAATTGATTCTCAGCCAATTCACCTACACAGCGAACACGACGATTGCCAAGATGGTCAATATCATCCACCTCACCTCGTCCATTGCGTAAATCCACCAGAATTTTAATAACCGCTAAAATGTCTTCATTAGACAATGTCATATCACCGTCTAATTTTTCCAATCCAATTCGACGATTGAACTTCATACGACCTACCATCGATAAATCGTAACGTTCTGGATTATAGAAAAGACCATTAAACAACGCTTCTACAGATTCTTCTGTTGGCGGTTCACCTGGTCGCATCATACGATAAATTGCAATTCTTGCAGCCATGAGATCTGCAGTCTCATCAGTGCGCAATGTCTGAGAAATATATGCACCTTGATCAAGATCGTTTGTATAAAGCGTTTCAATTTCTTTTATTTCTGCTTGGCGCAATTTTGTTAATATTTCATCAGTTAATTCATCATTAGCTTTTGCTATGATTTCGCCAGTATCCTGATCAACAATATTTTTTGCTAGTGCACGACCAATTAAGTAATCTTCAGGAACAGAAATGCGATCGATTCCAGCAGCTTCAATATCACGAATATTACGTGCGTTTATTCTTTTATCCTTTGATACAAAAACTTTGCCGTCTTTTCCTACTATATCAAAACGTGCTATTTCTCCACGCATACGTGCTGGAACAAAATCCATTTCAGCACCCTCTGAACGCAGAGTGAAACGGTCAAATACAAAGAAATTCTCTAGTATTTCCTCAACCGACATGCCTATTGCTTTCAAGAGTACTGTTACTGGCATCTTTCTGCGTCGGTCAACACGGAAAAATAGAATATCCTTTGGATCAAATTCAAAATCTAACCATGATCCACGATAAGGGATAATCCGTGCAGAAAAAAGCAATTTTCCTGATGAGTGCGTTTTTCCCCGGTCATGTTCAAAGAAGACACCAGGAGAACGATGTAACTGGGACACAATCACACGCTCAGTACCGTTAATCACAAACGATCCTGTATTTGTCATGAGTGGAATCTCACCCATGTACACTTCTTGCTCTTTCATTTCTTTAACAACGGGTTTATTAGGAGATTCTTTGTCTAGAATCACCAAACGCACCTTCGCTCTTAAAGGGGATGCATATGTTAAGCCGCGTTGCTGACATTCCTTAACATCAAATGGAGGATCGCCCAGTGTATATGAGATAAACTCTAATCTGGCAAATCCATTGTGCGAAACAATAGGAAATATAGATGCAAACGCAGACTGCAACCCTTCGTTCTTACGTTGTGATGGAATCGTATCCGGCTGCAAGAAGTTCTGATAGGACTCTAGCTGGGTTGCCAACAAAAAAGGAACTTGGTGGACATTTTCGCGCTTCGCGAATGATTTTCGGATGCGCTTTTTCTCAGTAAATGAGTAATGCATGAACACTCCGTGAGTGGCTAAGGATGGAAAATTCAGATTTCAGTATCAACTCGCATGAATCTGAAATCTCAATTTTCTGTCACTTTTATGATTTCAAAAAAATAACCCTGACCTATTTTTTTGCAATGAAATGCAAAATGGAGTCATAGCTAAATCACTTATTATAAGCGATTCAGCTATAACTCTGTTACTTACGCTCAGCAAAAAGCAAAATCTATTATTTGATTTCGACTTTCGCGCCTGCATCTTCCAATTTTTTCTTAGCTTCTTCAGCTTCAGCTTTAGAAACACCTTCTTTAACTGGTTTTGGTGCTGCATCAACCATATCTTTAGCTTCTTTAAGACCCAGTCCGGTAATTTCACGAACAGCCTTAATAACGCCAACTTTATTGGAACCAAATTCAGCCAGAACAACAGTAAATTCTGTTTGTTCTTCTGCTGCTGCACCACCAGCTGCACCACCAGCTGGAGCAGCTACTGCCATTGCAGCTGCAGAAACACCAAATTTTTCTTCAAAAGCTTTTACAAGCTCATTTAATTCCATGACAGACATAGCGCCAACAGCTTCTAAGATGTCTTCTTTACTTATTGCCATTTGAAACTCCTAAAATTACGACTTAATACATTGTTGGTTTCGACACAATTATGCTTAATCTCTAGCAGTGAGAATGCTTATGCAGCTTCCTTTTTCTCTGCCAAAGCAGCCAATCCACGTGCAAATGCTGAAACAGGTGCTTGCATTACCCCTAAAAGTTGAGCAAGCAGTACTTCACGACTTGGAATACTTGCTAATGCAACCACTCCAGCTTTATCAAGCATTTGCCCTGCGTAACAACCACTTTTAATAACAAGCTTGTCATTGGTTTTTGCAAAGTCCTGCAATACTTTTGCAGCAGCAACCGCATCTTGAGACATTGAGTAGATCAATGGTCCAGTCATATCGGATGCTAATTCTGCAAATGCAGTACCTTCTACCGCACGACGTGCAAGGGTATTTTTCAACACACGAAGATAAACACCTTGTTCACGTGCTTTTTTACGCAGTTGCGTCATGTCGCCAACCTGGATACCACGATACTCAGCCAATACTACTGTTTCAGTTTCAGCTAATTGTGCGCTGACCTCTTCAACAACGGCTTTCTTTTCATTCAGATTGAGACCCACGGTCAACCTCCCAAAATGGTGCTCTATATCTTTTTAGATAATTGCACCGGTTTAATACACGGTGTCCAAAGTTAGGAGTTCACTATCGGCTATTGCCTGAAACTACAAAACTGTTTGGGTTCACCATCTGCGCTGGGTCAGAAATAATTCTGGTTTAATTAAAAAATATATTTTTTAACCCAGCGGTCTTTGACTACCTGAATCAAAAATTTCTAATTTGATTCAGCCCAAAGTAATGCCCAACTTGCATACGCAAGCTGGGACTTTATTCATTTCATTACGCAGCAATCGTTGTATGATCTACGCGTACACCTGCTCCCATAGTAGATGACAGTGAAACTTTTCTCACATATGCACCTTTACTAGAAGTTGGTTTCGCTTTAATTAATGCATCCATAAGAGCATTCATGTTGCTCTTCAGATCTGCATCAGAAAATGATCTACGACCAATTGTTGCATGGATAATACCGTTTCTGTCAGTTCTATATTGAATCTGACCTGCTTTCGCATTTTTCACAGCTTGCGCAACGTCAGGTGTTACGGTACCAACTCTAGGGTTTGGCATCAAACCTCTAGGACCTAAAATTTGTCCCAATGTACCAACGACACGCATTGTATCTGGTGTAGCGATAACAATATCAAAAGGCATATCACCGCCTTTGATTCTTTCAGCGAGATCCTCCAAACCAACAATATCAGCACCTGCTTCTTTCGCAAGGTCTGCTTTCTCGCCTGTTGCAAAAACTGCTACACGAACTTCTTTTCCTGTTCCTGCAGGAAGAACAACGGAACCACGCACAACTTGATCAGATTTTCTAGGATCAACACCAAGTTGAACAGCAATATCAATTGATTCGTTGAATTTTGCTGTTGCAAATTCTTTTACTAAAGCCAATGCTTCATCGACTGGGTACAACTTGCTACGATCAACCTTCTGTTTGAAAGCACGTACTCTTTTAGATGCTTTTGCCATTACATACCCTCCACAGTAATACCCATTGAACGAGCAGAACCAGCAATTGTACGCATAGCTGCTTCCAAATCTGCTGCAGTCAAATCAGGTTGTTTTGTCTTAGCAATTTCTTCTACTTGAGCACGTGTAATTGAGCCAACTTTATCTGTATTAGGTCTTTGAGAACCTTTTTCAATACCTGCTGCTTTCTTAATCAAGAATGTAACAGGAGGTGTCTTCATCACAAACGAGAAAGACTTATCAGCATAAGCTGTAATTACAACTGGGATTGGCATACCTGCTTCGAAACTTTGTGTTTGCGCATTGAACGCTTTACAAAATTCCATGATATTCAAACCACGTTGACCCAATGCAGGACCAATTGGTGGAGATGGGTTTGCTTTACCAGCTGGCACTTGCAGCTTGATATAACCAGCAATTTTCTTAGCCATTTTTCTTCCTAATTAAAATGAGTTATAACGCCTGATCAAATCAGGCTCCTCTTTTCTGTTTTTAGCAATTTCTTGCCACGTCCAGAGTAACGTCAAACTATATCTTTTCTACCTGCCCAAACTCCAATTCAACAGGAGTTGAACGCCCAAAAATCGTCACCAAAACACGCAATCTGGATTTTTCGTAGTTTACTTCTTCTACATTACCATTAAAGTCAGCAAAAGGTCCTTCTTTAATTCGAACCAACTCACCAACTTCATATGAGATTTTAGGCCGCGGTTTATCAATACCATCTTGCATTTGCTGCAAGAGCTTCTCAATTTCATGTTGACGAACCGGAGTTGGTTTATTGGATTTACCCCCTATAAAGCCTGTGATTCTTGGTGTGTTTTTGACTAGATGCCATGTTTCATCCGTCATTTCCATTTCAACCAGAATATAGCCAGGGAAGAAACGACGTTCTGTCACTGACTTCTGACCACCTTTAACTTCAATCACCTCTTCAGTAGGAACCAAAATATCGCCAAAGCGATCTTTCATCCCCATCCGTTCAATACGCTCAAGCAAAGCACGACGCACGCTTTTCTCCATTCCAGAGTAAGCGTGCACCACGTACCAACGTTTTTTATCAGAAGTATTCCCAGTACTTGTAACAGCACCGGAATCTAGTTCATCCCGGGTATTTTCACTCATTATCTATTCCAACCGAGTATGAAATCGTATAACACAATTTCCAATACTTTATCTGTTCCAAAAAGGAACAACGCCATTACAATCGCAAAACCAAAAACGATACCTGTCACACGAAGCGCATCTTTACGCTCAGGCCATACAACCTTTTTCGTTTCGCGAACAGACTCACGGGCAAATACAAGAAAATTTCGACCTGTCTCAGAAAACCATGCAATAACTGCACCCAACGCCAAACCGATAATAAGAACACCAGCACGCATCAGCATGGGTTTACTTGCCAATGAATAATACCCCACTATACCTGCAGCACATGCTGCAAGTGCTATGATTATCTTAACTTTATCGTTCATGACGCCTGCAATTTCGCACAGGATGCGTTGTCATAATTAGGCTCTCAAACACTTGGCAGGGGAAGAGGGACTCGAACCCCCAACTTTCGGTTTTGGAGACCGATGCTCTACCAATTGAACTATTCCCCTTTACTGCCTGAAAACGCCTCTAATATGACGACGCCTTCCGATTACTCAATAATTTTGGAAACGACACCAGCTCCAACTGTTCTACCACCTTCACGAATCGCAAAACGCAATCCTTCTTCCATCGCGATCGGTGAAATTAACTTCACTGTGATTGATACGTTGTCGCCTGGCATTACCATCT
>JAZUNA010000068.1:0-3914 GCA_045603905.1 Oxalobacter sp.
GAATCCGGTATCGATCAGACCTGCCTTGGAAAAAGGAGAAGCTTCTCAAGTCAAGGTCCAAACTGTTCAAGCTCCATCTCAGGCTAGAGAAGCAATGAATTTGGGAGAAGAAAAGAAATCTCCTGATATCAAAGAAGTGAAAGCTGCTGTAGAGAATCTGGAGCAGTTATTAAGTAGTGGAGTTGCTTCGAATAGTTTGAAGTTTGCGATAGAAGAAGAAATCGATCAGGTAGTGGTAAAGGTATTGGATGCAGAAACAGATGAGGTGATCAAGCAATTCCCATCAGAAGAAGCCATCAGTTTATCCAAGACATTGGAACAGATCAGAAGTGGTCAGTTACATCGAGCCAAGGCTTAACTTCTGTATCTAAAACTAAATACATCCTGCAGGATATTCATAACCCCTGCAGGATTCCTTTTTTTTTGTTTTATATGCGGTAGTGCCAACATAAAAAGACTTCAACTATTTTGCGAAATGCAAAATAATTTTTTGCGTTTTATAAAATATAGCCTTGCGAAAAGTAAAATAAGCTTTTATGAGTAATTGATTATTACAGTAATGTTTCTGTTTAGTATTTAAGTTTTTGAAAAGATTTTTTCCATATCTGCTTTTGTTAAAGCAGTTGTTTTGATTTCCAATAATTTTTTACGACTGGTAAAACCATACGTAATTTGAACATGGCTTTTAGGAATGTCGCATTGATCTGCAATAAAACGAATTAATGCTTCATTGGCTTTTCCATCAACAGGAGACGCTTGCAGACGAAGAGTTGTTTGTATTTTGGTTGTTTTTTTGCAGACCACGAAACCTGCGTAGAGCACCTTGTAAATCAGAAGAAAGTTCTGAAAAAGATAGAGCCTTTTCAAAGTCTTCTTTGGTCCATTCCGGATTTGGTTTTTTGTCTCTCTTTTTCATATCAGACTATAACGCTTCAAGCAAAACATCTGGATGTTTCTCGGCAATGCGTATTAATGTTTTTGCAGCACCTGAAGGATTGCGTCTACCTTGTTCCCACGCCTGTAAAGTACGAACAGAAACACCCATCAAGGTAGCAAATTCAGATTGTGACATACTGACCTTGTTCCGAGCTCTTGTAATATCAGAAACAGTAACTTTAGTTGTTCTAGCAGCCATTCCTGCTTTCATCTGTTTAACTGACTCTAAAAGATCACTGCAAAATTCTTCCATCTCGTTATCCATCGATAACTCCTTTCAGCTCCCTCAAAAAAGCACTTGGCAGGTTGTCAAACTCTGCTTTTGTATAAGCAATCAATAGCCATATGTGCCCCTGCTCCAAAATATTGTAATAAATTACTCGAACTCCACCACTTTTTCCCATGCCGCTACGCTTCCACCTCACTTTTCTAAGTCCACCTGTACTGGGAACAACATCCCCGGCAAAAGGATTACGAGCAAGCCATGAAAAAAACTCCAGACGTTCGGATTCCGTCTATATTTTTTCTATATGCTTTTGAAAAATAGGGGTTTCAGATATGGTATACATTCTGTGATTATACTACATTGCAGTATATCAACAACCCCTTTGACCAATTGCAAAAAAACACATTTACTGATTGCACTACTAAATCAATGTGCGGTCTCCGCTCCATCAGAATTGCGGATTTTTTGTGTCTGTTATTAGGCGAAGTTCCTGTTATGAGAAGGATAAGAGGTCGATATATCTAAATAAGATCCGCCGTCACATTGCGGTAGTTGAGTCCTTCCCGCCCTCACATATGCGGGATACTACTAAACAATGTGGAGGTCTTATGACCAGTCTTACTATTGATACATCAGAAATCCGTTGCATTGACGGTTTATATTCTCTCAATGATTTACATAAAGCGCTGGATTTGAAAATTGCCACAAACCAAACTATTTTCCAGTAAAAACCTTAATGAAAAAGGGTTTTCATTGGTCTTAAAAACCGCGCATTTTTAAGTTTTTGAAAAGATTTTTTCCATATCCGCTTTTGTTAAAGCAGTCGTTTTGATTTCCAGTAGTTTTTTTCGACTGGTAAAACCATGCGTGATTTGAACATGGCTTTTAGGAATGTCGCATTGATCTGCAATAAAACGAATTAATGCTTCATTGGCTTTTCCATCAACAGGAGGTGCTTGCAGACGAATACGCAAAGCATCTTCTGTTTCAGACAGAATTTCAGACTTTTTTCCATTTGGGCTTATCTGTACAGCAAGCCGAAAACCATTATTGGTTTCTGAAAGCCAATTTTTTTTCATTATCCAATACGCAGAATCAATTCAGGAATAAATTTACTAGCAACGTTCAATAAGATAAAGGCAATCAATACAGACAAATCAATTCCAGCAATAGGAGGTATCAATTTTCTTATTGGATTAAGAAAAGGACGATTTAATGTTTGAACCAGTGGTGCAAGGGGTGCATGTGGATTAATCCAACTAAAAATGACCTCTAAAATCATCAATCCCATAATGCCGTAAATAATCCAGTTGGTTAGGCTAAGAAGTGCCAAAATCAAAGCAATTTTGATCACAAAAACTGGAATTATGAGCATGGTTTTTGCAATAGCAGATACAAATGCAATTAATACAGCACCGAAAAAACTGGCCCAATCTTGTTTGCTGGTCGTAGGAAATACTTTTTGTAATGGAGATACCAACCAATTGGTTAAGGTATAAATCAAAGTCCAGAGTTGAAGAGGAGGTCTCGCTCTTAAAGCATACAGCCAAAAGCGAAGTAACATTAATCCTCCAAATACAGCTGCAGCTGAATCAATAATAACGTGTAAAACACTATGAAACACGGACTTTCCTTTTCTGAACTTTATTTACAGTAAATAGCGAAATCATTTCATTTAATGTATGGAATATAACATCAGATCACGCTATTTATTCATTTTACTGTAGCAATCCATTCCTTTTTAACAAACAGAGCAATTAAAATGTTTTTAGGATTTAATTTGCAGGATAATGGATTTATGTTGGTGCGTATTTGATTCATTCGTACTGGATGTTTTAATGGGTAACTTTAGGACTTTTTCACCTAGACCTTCTAGCAAACCACAAAGTGGTTGGAAAACTATTTCCATTTTTCTCCCGTATGTTTGGGTATACAAATGGAGAGTGAGTTTTGCCCTCATATTCTTATTCCTGGCAAAAATGGCTGGAATGGGTGTGCCTATTGTTTTAAAAGAAATAATTGACACACTATCTGTCAAATTAGCAGAACCTCAAACCATACTCGTTTTGCCTGTTGGTTTGCTTCTAGCATATGGAGCACTTCGTTTATCAGGAACACTTTTTACAGAATTTCGCGAACTGCTTTTTATTAAGGTTACACAACGTGCTATTCGAACTGCCGCTTTACAGGTTTTTAGACATCTGCACAGTCTATCGCTACGTTTTCATTTGAATCGACATACCGGAGGAATTACTCAAGACATTGAGCGGGGTACACGTAGTATTTTGGCACTGATTACCTTTACCCTTTTCAATATCTTGCCGACATTGATCGAAATTATATTGGTACTGGGTTATCTGGCATTTCACTACGATATCTGGTTTAGCATTATTACAGCTGTTGCTTTAATGGCTTACGTTACATATACCGTTATCGTAACAAACTGGCGAACCGGCTATAGACGACTCATGAATGAATTAAATTCTAAAGCGCATTCACGTGCAGTTGATTCATTAATCAATTATGAGACAGTGAAATACTTCAGCAATGAAGAACATGAAGCCGCCAGCTATGATGTGAACTTACAAAGCTATGAAAAAGCAGCAATTAAGTCACAGTATGCCTTATCTGTTCTGAACATAGGACAAGCACTGATCGTTGTTATCGCTATTACATCCATGCTCTGGTATGCAACTATGGGTGTGGTTGATAAAACCATGTCATTGGGTGACTTGGTTTTAGTTAACGCTTT